>JACMLD010000503.1 GCA_014379785.1 Chitinophagaceae bacterium | reverse complement strand
CATCCGCGGCAGGTTTACAAATCGGGTGATGGAAGCGATATTTCTGCGGTCGTGTCCTATTCCATTCAGATAGTTCCCTTGCTCGCAAAAGGGAAATATAATTTTCTGCCGGAGGCAGTTGTTCAACCTTACCTGGCACTCGGTGCTGGTGGTAACCTTATTGCCTACCGTCAGTTTGCAGGTGAGTTCAGCAACAGCAGCAAAACGAAATTTGGATTTGCGGTAAGTCCAGAGGCAGGTGTTCGCATTCCTGTTGGCAAAGCACAAAAAGCTGCCATCAACCTGAGTGCAGGATACAATTATATGCCTTTCAAGTATGATGGAATAGAAAGGCTGGATAATGTTTCTGTAAGAGCGGGTGTGGCATTTCCGCTAAACTAATCAGTTCAGTTGCGGGTCGATTGGAAAATTGATCAACATTTCATAGTCACCGCCCAGGAGTCTTATGGCATCTTTCCATATCTCCTGGGCTTCTTTATGAAAAACAAGCCGGCGGTTTGCTTCAGCGGTAAGCCAGGATTTCTCTTTGAGCTCTTCGTCGAGCTGCCCGCCACCCCAACCACTGTAACCGATATAGAATCTGATTTTTGAAGGGTCTATTTCACCTGATCTCAAAAGGCTGATGGCCGTTTCAAAATCTCCTCCCCAATACACGCCATTGTTTACAGCCGTGCTGCCGGGAATTTCGGCGGGATACTGATGAAGAAAATGAATGGTGTCAACCTGCACGGGTCCTCCGTAATAAACAGGCAATTTCAAATTTTCAGCACTGGTGATGAGTTCATCCAGCGTGTGTTCATACGTGCGGTTTAACACGAACCCAAATGTGCCTTCTTCCTGGTGCTCACACAAAAAGATTACGGTCCGCATAAAATTGGGATCTTTCAGAAATGGATCAGCGATAAGTAATATACCTGGACCAGGATCTATCATTTGTTCTAAATTAGTTATTATCTTGACATATTAAAATCTTTATTGCAATTCCTCCGTTCCCTGCATTCTACTGTAAAACCTTCGTTAAAATAACCATTCCTGTCAACCACAGGCAACCAAACCGGCCGGGCTAAACTATTTTTGTACGAATGAAGCGAATTTTACCCATTATCATTCTCCTTATATCTGCTTCGCTGATCGGTATCATTATCATCCAGGTACAGTGGATTCAATCGATGCTGACAATTAAGGAAGATCAACTGGCCAATAAAGTCATCACATCCATGCAGCAGGTAGGAGATGATCTGATGGCCCAAAAAGGGGCGCTTCCAAATCTCAAAAATCCAAAATTCAAACCGGGACTGATGCTTCCGAGCGATCAGTTGCTCAATGAACTGATGCGTCCGTCTACCATTGCAAAAAATTATACCGTATTTGAAATCGAAGAAAAACTGAGAAAGGCTTTTGATTTGAACGGGATAAAGGATACAAAATTTGAGTTTGCCATTACATCGAGCGTGGGACTGTACCCTTATGAACTCAAATCCAAAAATTTTTTGAAGGAACTGGAAGACACCAGCGCCAACCGGAACTTTGTCTATTTTTTACAGGTGCCTGCCGGCAGCGATTATGAAAGCCTTGTGCCCGAAGAGCGCATGATGCTGGTGGTTCCAAACGTGAAGAAAATAGTTTTTTCGCAGCTGAGGTGGATGATCGGTGGTGCAATTCTTTTTACATTAATATTGCTCACCGCATTTTATGTGACGCTGAGTGCACTGCTCAGGCAGAAAAAACTGAGCGAGATAAAAAATGATTTTATCAATAATATGACCCATGAGTTTAAGACTCCCCTGGCGACAATATCTCTGGCGGTCGATGCACTTCGAAATGAAAAAGTTTTGCAGGACAAAGGGAAGATGGATTATTTCAGCGGTGTAATCAAAGAAGAAAATAAGAGGATGAATAAACAGGTTGAAACCATTCTTCAGGCTGCGTTGATGGAGCGGCAGGAAATACAACTCAATAAAAAACCTGTGCATGTCCATGATGTATTGTCTGGGGTGATGGAGAACTTCAATCTGCAGCTCAATGAAAAGGTGGCGAGGGCCGAAGTAAATCTGCAGGCCAAAAAAGATATAGTAGAGGTGGATGAAGTACACTTTGCAAATCTGCTGTCAAACCTGGTCGACAATGCCATAAAATATTCCGGGGAAAATCTTGTTATCAAAGTCTCTACGCTCAGTTCAGCGAAATATATTACCATACGAATCGATGACAACGGCATCGGTATGGGCAAGGAAACACAGAAGCGAATCTTCGAAAAATTCTACCGCGCACATACAGGCAATCTACACAATGTAAAGGGCTTCGGTCTCGGCCTGAGTTATGTAAAAACCATGGTGGATGCGCATGGTGGCAAGATCCGTGTAGACAGTACCCTGGGCAAGGGGACATCATTTATCATCGATATGCCATTGAGCCGGCAGGCTGTAATCGCCTGATCAGGGTATCAGCAGACACCCGTCTCCATAACTTAAAAAACGGAAATTGTTATTCAGCGCATAATCATAGACGTTATGCCAGTGCTCTCCGATCAGGGCGGCAACCAGGAGTAACAGAGTGGACTGTGGCTGATGAAAATTTGTAATGAGGCCGTTGACAATTTTGAATTGATAACCAGGTGCAATGAGTATGCGTGTGCGGCCGGTTATCGTGTCTGTATGATTTTCCTCCATCCATTTCAGCAGATTCATCAATACCTCGTCGGGTGCGGGCGCTGTCTGCGTGTGGTAAGCGTCCCATTGTCCAAGTTCAAACACTGCTGTCTCAGGATTCTGTAGGATTTGCAATCCGATCCAGTAAATGCTTTCCAGTGTTCTTGCAGACGTGGTGCCTACGGCATAAACTTTTCCGGAGCTGGTCAGGAGCTGACGTATGGTGGTCGTACTGACCTCAAACGATTCAGCATGCATTGTATGTTGTTCCATCGTATCTGCCTTCACCGGCTGAAATGTGCCGGCTCCTACATGAAGTGTGAGGAATGCAGTATCTATATTTTGTTTTTTGAGATTGTCGAAAACTCTTTCTGTGAAGTGTAAGCCTGCGGTGGGTGCGGCAACAGAGCCATCGTGTTTTGCGAATGTTGTCTGATAGCGTTCTTCATCTCTTTTTTCAGGAGCGCGTTTGATATAGGGTGGTAGTGGAATCTGACCGGCAAGATGTAGGATCTGCGCAAAGCTGAGGTCCGCTTGATTCCATTTGAATTGTATAACAAAAGAATCCTTTTTTTTTTCAATGTAGGATGCTGATAGTGTGACGTCTCCCAGATTTTTTTCCAGTATTTGTCCTGCTTTCCATTTGCTGGCTCCACCGATGAGGCAATTCCATTGAACGGAACCCGTGGCCGACATACCGGCTTCTATACTGCGGTCGATGTCCGCAGGCTCCAGACAGAATATCTCAATATTTCCTCCTGATGGTTTCTGGAATATCAGTCTTGCTTCCACCACGCGGGTATTGTTGAAAACGAGGAGACTTCCCGGTGAAAAGTGGTTATGGATGTTAGAATAGACGTCTTCGGTGATCTGGCCGCTGTTAGAGATGAGCAATCTGGACTGGTCCCTTTCGGCAAGGGGGTAGAAGGCAATCTTTTCTTCCGGCAGATGATAGGTGTATGCTAGTATAGAGATTTTTTCAGGGCTCACAGTCTTTCCTTTTGTTGGGTTTTCACAAAATTTCTGGTCAGGTTCACCGTTGATTCACAGCTTTTTGAGGTTATCCACAGTTAATGCACACGATATTCTGATGTTTATGAACATAGTCCGCTCAGACGCTTACTGGCTGAGGTTCTCGCGCACACAAAGCCTGTGGAAAAATTAAATTTTTCCAATTAACAGTTGGAAGTGGGAAAATGTGTTATTTTGTGTCAATAAATGTCAAAATCGGTACAAATTCTCCTAAATGATTGTTTTTCTTGGCGAATACGAAGCTACGCTGGACGCCAAAGGGCGGTTTCTACTCCCCGGAGGGTTGCTAAAGCAACTTCCCGAAGGAGCGGCGACCAGCTTCGTAGTGAACAGGGGATTTGACGAATGCCTCAACCTCTATCCTAAAGAAAACTGGCAGCCCGTAACGGCCGAAGTCAATTCACTCAGTGAATACGAACCCGAAAATCGGAAATTAAAAAGACTTTTCAACAACGGCGCCACAGAAGTAAGTCTTGATACTGCAAACCGCCTCCTCCTGCCGGCAAACCTCAAAGGGTTTGGCAGCCTACAGCGGGATATCGTACTGGCTTCGTCAGGAAACAAAATAGAAATCTGGGATAAAACTAAGTACCAACAGTTCTTTGATTCTTTCACACCGGAAACCTTCAGCAGCCTGGCGCAAAAGGTAATGGGTAAAAAAACGGGTGACTAATGGAAGCACATGAAGAACAGGACAGTCTGCCGCAAGCATATCATGTCCCTGTCATGCTGCAGGAATCCATTGACGCCCTAAACATCAGACCCGAAGGCATCTACGCAGATCTGACTTTTGGCGGTGGCGGGCATTCGAAAGAACTGCTCAGCCGTCTTGGCAAAACCGGAAAGTTGCTTGTGTTCGATCAGGACGCAGATGCAAAGGTGAATTTGCCGGACGACCCGCGGGTGACCTTTATTCCGCACAACTTTCGCCATATACAGCGCTTTCTGCGACTGCATAAAATAGCGAAGCTCGACGGAGTGCTGGCCGACCTCGGAGTAAGCAGCCACCAGTTTGATGAACCCGAACGCGGATTTTCCATCCGTTTCGACGCACCCATGGATATGCGGATGGACACAAGGCAACCTCTGACAGCCTTCGACGTTCTGCAAACCTACAGCGAACAGCAGTTGCACAAATTGTTTGAGCAATATGGAGAAGTGACGAATGCCAAAACACTGGCGAAAACAATTGTCGGTATCAGGCAGACCGTTTCGCTCAAAACAATCAGCAACTTCAAGACGGCCCTGTATTCCATTGTGAAAGGAAATCCAAACAGATACTTTGCCCAGGTATTCCAGGCTTTAAGGATTGAAGTGAATGATGAACTCGGCGCATTGAAAGAAATGCTTCTGCAGCTTCCCCCGCTTCTGCAGACTGGTGGCCGGGTCGCCGTCATCACATTCCATTCGCTTGAAGACAGACTTGTAAAAAACTTTCTGCGAAACGGCCATTTCGGTGAAGAAGAAGAACAACAAAATCCATTTGAAAATAGGGTGAGTACGCATGAACTGAAGCTGGTTACAAAAAAACCAATTGTCCCCGGCGATCGCGAAACAACCGTCAATCCAAGATCAAGAAGCGCCAAGCTGAGAGTAGCAGAGAAAAAATAACATGACCGAAACAAATTCAAATATCAAAGAAAAGCGCAGCGAGTGGAAGCGTCTCTTCAACTATCAATGGATAGTAAAGAACGTTCCCTATTTTTTATTTCTCAGTGTGCTGGCTGTGGTATACATATACAACGGACATTATTCAGACAAGACCATAAAAAATATAAACCGCACAAACAAAGAACTCAAAGAACTGCAATACGAATACAAATCACTTAAAAGCGAAGTGATGTTCAGAAGCAAACAAAGTGAACTCGCAAAAGCAGTAGAGCCACTCGGATTAAAGGAATTAACAACACCACCTATCATTCTCAAAGACAGCGTTGACGAGAAATAAAAAGAGGAAAATTTGGAAATAAAGAAAGACATATTGTGGAGAGTGTATCTGGGATTTATAGGGATTGTTGTCTTGGGAGTCTTCGTGATCGGCCGCGCCGCCTATATTCAGCAGGTGCAGGGAAAATACTGGCTTGGCAAAAGCGACAGCCTCCATACACGCATGATGCCGCTCCAGGCAGAACGCGGCACCATCTACAGTGCAGACGGCAGCATGCTCAGCACGTCAATACCTTACTTTGATATTTACATAGATTTCCGCGCAGACGGTCTCATCGAAAAGAATGGCCGTCGCTTCCACAAATACATCGATTCCCTCAGCCGCGCACTGTCGCTCTATTTCCGCGACCAGTCGCAGGCCGACTACAAAAAGCAGCTGACACAGGGATACAAAAAGAAACTTCGATACTACCCCCTCAAAAAAAATCTTTCGTTCGAACAATACAAAACGCTCAGAAATTTTCCACTCGTAAATCAGGGCCCCAACCACAGCGGCTTCAAAGCAGAGATAAAAAGCCGTCGCCTCAATCCATACGGTCTCCTCGCAAACCGCACCATTGGTTTGTCGAGAGAATACATAAACGACCAGGGCAAGCTGGTAAACCAGAACGTTGGTCTGGAGAAAACATACGACAGCCTGCTGAAAGGAGAGAGCGGACGCAGACTTGTCAGGTTCATCAGCGGAGGAGCATATATTCCCATCGAAGGTTCTGAAATAGAACCGGAAAACGGAAAAGACATCATCACCACAATAGACGTCAACACCCAGGACATTGCAGAAAATGCATTGCTGAGAATGATGATCGAAAACGATGCGGAACATGGCACCTGCATGGTAATGGAAGTGGCCACCGGCAAACTGAAGGCAATCGCCAATCTCGGTCGCGGTAAAGACGGTAACTACAGCGAAGACTACAACTACGCCATACAGTCAAACGAGCCGGGTTCTACCATGAAACTTGCCACCCTGCTCGCTGTACTCAGCGAAAAGAAAATCACAGTCGACGACTACGTGCAGGTCGGCTCGATCGGCACAGAATACGTCGGCGTAAGAACCGTGACAGATGCAGAACGCGCACCAAAGCCGGTAATGACAGTGAGAGAATGTTTTGCCCACAGCTCAAACGTTGCCTTCAGCAAACTGGCCTACCAGACTTTTGCTTCGCAGCCAGATAAATACATCAGCTACCTCCGCCAGTTTCATCTCGACAAAAAAACCGGGATTGATCTGATCGGGGAAGAAAGACCGCTGATGCCGAAAATCAGAAAAAACAACGAAGGACTTCATGCCATGGTGACAATGAGTTTTGGCTACGCGATCGAAGTGAGTCCGCTCCAGACCCTCATGCTCTACAACGCCATTGCCAACAACGGAAAGATGGTCAAGCCATCACTGGTCAGCCGCATACAGAGCAATGGTATCGTGCAAAAGGAATTTGAAACCGAAGTAATCACCGAAGAGCTTGCGGAGCCTGCCGTAATCGCCGCCGCACAAAGCTGTATGAAGGCGGTGGTCATTGATGGCAGTGCAACAAAAGTTTTCAAGGGCTCTCCATATGCAGTGGCAGGGAAAACAGGAACGGCACATGTGGCCGGCAAAGGGATAAAATATACCGACGGAGTTTACCAGGCATCATTTGTAGGATACTTTCCTGCAGACAAACCCATTTATAGTTGCATAGTGGTAATAAGAACCAAGGCACATCCTGCCTTTCATTTTGGTGGCGCGGTAGCAGCCCCGGTTTTTAAAGAAGTTTCTGACAAGCTGTATGCACTGAGAGCCGCAGAGACACACCAGTCGCAGACTGTATCAATTAAAAAAGACAGCGTAGCCTTCTACTATGCCGGTCAGACAAAAGAATTGAAAAGCATTCTTTCTGAAATACAGATGACTTTCCTTGATTCAAACAAACAAACTGACTGGAGCAGCATATACAGCAGTGATTTTAAAGCAGTGGTGAGTAAAAAAAATGTTTCAGAGAAATCAATGCCGGATGTGAAGGGCATGTCGCTGAAAGATGCATTGTATCTGCTGGAAAGTATGAACCTGAAGGTATCGGCAAAAGGAAGAGGCAGAGTGGCGAGTCAGAGCATTGAACCCGGATTATCCCTGTCAAAAAATCAAACCATCACAATCGAATTGAACTAATGCCGCAACTGCAGGACATATTATACAAGGTAGGCATCCGCTCCGTACACGGCAACACACAATCAGCCGTTACGGAACTGGTGACTGACTCGCGCAAAGTGAAGCCAGGCAGCACCTTCATTGCGGTTAAAGGAGCAGGCACCGATGGACACAACTTCATTCAAACAGCAATCGATGCCGGTGCATCAGTTGTGATATGCGAACAATTTCCCTCAGACCTACGCGACGATATCACCTATGTACAGGTAGAAAACAGTGCAGAAGCAGCCGGACAGATGGCCCATCTGTTTTATGGTGAGCCCAGTCATCAGCTCAAACTCGTAGGAGTTACCGGCACAAACGGCAAAACAACCATCGCTACCCTTTTATACAAACTCTTTACGGCGCTTGGCTACAAGACCGGTCTCATCAGCACGGTCCAGAATCAGATAGGCGGGGAAATATTGGAGGCAACGCACACGACTCCGGACCAGCTGAACATAAACATGCTGCTCAAAAAAATGGCCGATGGCGCATGCTCTCACGTGTTTATAGAAGTCAGCTCACATGCGGTTCACCAGCACCGGATTGGCGGACTAAGATTCGCGGGCGGACTTTTCAGCAACATAACACATGATCACCTCGACTATCACAAAACATTCGATGAATATATCCGTGTT
>JACMLD010000502.1 GCA_014379785.1 Chitinophagaceae bacterium | reverse complement strand
TTTCCAAGATCAGTTATTGAGTAAACCGTCATTTTGAATGTATCAGCTGTGCATTATAACCGATAAACAGGGTGATGGTCATTTCGACACCGTCCCGAAGGGACAGGGCGGAGAAATCCCAAACCGATGTCGGTGACCCGACTCCGGTCGGCTGGGGACCCCTCGACTATGCTCGGGGTAACCGTCAACCCGGAACCACCTACAACTCGGCCACCATCCTGCCTTTTCTGATATATCCTTCCGTTGACATCACATAGGCTGATCTGCCGTCGAAAGTTATTTCATCCTTTACCTTCAGCGACAGCCTGGAATAGCGGCTGTTATTGTCTTTGAAGGGAGGAAAAAATGCGCCGTACGAATTACCGGTACCGAGTTTGTTAAAAAACGTATAATCATCGGGCAAGGGAGGGAAATATTGCTTCTTAGCGCTGGCAATAATATCTCCGTTTGCGTTATACCATTTCTCTGCCTCCAGGTCACCATGATCATCATAGGTAAACTCATGATAAGATTTGTTGCCGTATGTAATCAGCTGAATCTGTCCTGCCTTGTTGTACGAATAATGCATCACATACACTGCTGACTCCTTGCCATCATCGTCCATGAGGGTAATAACTGATTTTGTAACAAGACCGTCTTTCAGTTCAAGAGATTCTGTTTTCAGCAAAGTATCATTGAGATATTCACGCACAGTGGCAGCATCAGATTTATAGTCGAAAGTCTTTACAAAATTGGTTTCTTCATTTTCGCGAAACTGTATTGAGCGGATTCTTCCTTCATCAGTATATGCAAATGATGTTGATTTCTGCCTTGAGTTGAAAGTTGATTTTTTTGAAGAGGAAACGATTGAGTTATTACGGGAGCGCGTTGTAAACGATACGATAACAATCAATACCAGGGCTGAAAAGCCGAAGTAAAGCAGGCGGGAGTTCATGAGTGATTTATGTTTTTAAGGTTAAATGTGTGCGGGGTAAATTATTCGTCGTTGGCGTTGGAGACATCAGAGATTTTCCATTTGCCGGCTTCTTTTTTGAAATAAACGAGATACCAGTTTACAACACTTACTTCTACGAGGTAAGCATCTTCGGTATAGTTGATAAAATGAACCTTGAGTTTTTTAAGATCTTTCAAAACCGTTGAAGGGCGGGCGGTCTGAAGAAGAAGGTCAAATTCAAAACCCGAAGCAACCCCCTTGCTCTGTGACTGTTCTACAAAAAACCTATCTCTTGTTTTGAAAAAATCTTTCCAGTTGTCCAGGTATTCCTCGTTAAACATTCCGCTTGTCTGCAGGATATTCATAAAGCTGTCGACTCCTTTCCACTGTATGCGGTAAGTTCCTTTTGCACCTGTTTTGGCGACAAGTGTGATTTTCTGAATACTTTTTGACTCCTGGTTGTACCAGTCAAAAAATCCGCGGGCGGCGATACTGAGTTCATTTTTTTGTTTCGGCGTGCAATTGCCTTCAATTCCGCTTGGCTGCGACATGACCGAGAAGCAGCTCGCCAGCAATCCAACTGCCAGCACAACGCGGATGATAAAAGACTTCATAAAATAGGTTTAATGGTAATGGTTTGATTTCGTTTGTCAAAAGTGCGCTCAATTAACAGGCTCAGAGGGATCAATCTTCTGAAATGCGGATTCCAGTTAGTAAACGGCAGAAACCGGAAGAAAACCGCAGATACCTGTCTTTCTGTTAAAGCCGAAAAAGGGGGTAATATATTATCCGATGTATCGTTGTATTTCTGATGCAAAAATCTATTTTTTCTACACCGTCCCTTTCCCGCTTAATCATTCTTAAGTTGCTGTTTATCATCGTTCCCGGAATTGTGCAGGCGCAACAGATAACAGGGGTATGGAAGGGGAAAAGAAAGTCGGAGAAAATCGAACTGAAGCTGATAAAATCAGCAGACAGCCTGGTCGGCACCGCTTATTATTACCATAGCCGGTCTAATTACCGCAAATACAGTGTGAAAGGATATTTTGACGCAGCCACGAATAATGTGATATGGTGGGATGACAAACTGATAGAAGACAAAGGTGGCTCAGGCATACTTGCACACAGTGAACACGATGCCTTGCTCAATGTGGCGGACTTCAACTGTCCCGGCGAAGATGAGATGCGTCTGGATGGGACAAGTTCAATGAGAGACGATATGGATACCGATAAAGGCGCGGTGAATCTGCTCAAGACAAAGTCGGCAGTCTTTTCTGACGAATGGGATTGGGTGATTGACAATTATACTGTTGGGGCGAATCATCCTTTTGTGATCGACAGTGTATCGCGACTGACCGCAGGCATAAAACCATTTCCTGAAGAAAAAGAAATTGCGGCGCCTGGTCCGCGTCCGGTTGTGTCGCCCAATAAATCGCTTTCTCCGGAAGAAAAATTTGCAGCGCGCAAAAAAAATCTACAGACGGTGATACCTATCACGGGCAAGGTGATCGAGATAAAGTTTTATGACAACGCATCGATCGACGGAGATTCCATCGCCATATTCTTGAATGGAAAATTGTTGCAGCAGCACATTTTGCTCGGTGGTGAGCCGCAGACAATCAAACTGAGAGCAGAAGACCTGGAGGATGACAACGAACTGGTAATGGTTGCCGAAAATCTGGGAACCATTCCACCAAATACTTCTTACATGATTGTCAACATTGGCAACAAACAATATGAGGCCAGGTTATTTGCCGACGAGAACAGCAGTGCGTTGGTGCGATTCATCAAACAACAACGTTGATCATCTTTCCTTTTACGTAGATGATCTTTTTATGCGGCTTGCCTTCGAGCCATTTTTTTACTGTGTCTGCAGAAAGTACAATTTCTTCTACCTCTGCCTGAGTGGCGGAGAGTGATATGCTGATATTCGTTCTCACTTTTCCGTTTACAGAAACAGGGTATTCCTTGCTGGTTTCGGTTACATGTTTTGCATCGAAAACCGGGTAGGATGCATCGAGTACGCTGCCTTCATTGCCAATGGCTTTCCACAGTTCTTCGCTGATATGCGGGGCATAGGGTGAAAGTAAAACCAGCAGTGGCGACAGAATTTCTTTCTTATGTGATTTCAGATCGCTCAGTTCATTTACGCAGATCATAAAATTGCTCACTGCGGTATTGAATGAGAATCTTTCGGTATCGTCGTCGATTTTGCGGATGGTGCGGTGCAGCACCTTGAGTTCTGCGGCGGTTGCGGCATCCTCGTTCCATATCCTGCCTTTGTTTTCATCAAAAAACAATCTCCAGAGTTTTTTGAGAAAACGGTGCACGCCTTCAATTCCCTTTGTATCCCATGGTTTGCTTTGTTCAACAGGACCGAGAAACATTTCATACATGCGGAAAGTGTCTGCTCCGTATTTTTCGACCAGGTCATCCGGGTTGATACTGTTGTACTTCGCTTTCGACATTTTCTCACTTACCAGTTCCATGGTAAAGAAATCTGAATCGTCTCCGTCGTCGCCCTTCACCCATGCAAAGTCCTTTTCATTTTCGATGCGATATTTGGCGCCAAATTCTGCTTTGTAGGTAGCGAACGCTTTACGGGTCATGCGGTGTTCCACATCCAGGTATTTACCGGCATATGGGATACGTTTGAAATCGCTGTCCTGGTCATATCTGTCTGTTACAAAACTCAGTTCTTTGCCAACCACAAATTCAGAACCGGAGCTGATATCAGCGTCGTTTCCAAAAAGGTGACGGACAGCACCGTCGGCAGTCCGAAAGTTTAAAATCTTGGCATAGTAACCAACGGCCGTGATCATTCCCTGGTTGACGAGTTTTCTGAAGGGTTCGTCGTAACCGATATGTCCAAGGTCGAAAAGTATTTTGGTCCACATGCGGCTGTAGAGAAGATGCCCTACTGCGTGCTCTGTGCCGCCGATGTAGATGTCTACCTGGTTCCAGTAGTCGGATGCTTCGCGGCTGCAGAACTCCTGGTCGTTGCCAGGGTCCATATATCTCAGAAAGTACCAGCTGCTACCGGCATATCCGGGCATGGTGTTGGTTTCAAGGTGCAGGGAGGTCCAGGCCGGAATATTTGCCAGCGGGCCTTCTCCTTCAGGGCCGGCTTTATAAGACGCTACGTAGGGCAGTTCGAGCGGAAGTTCTTTGTCTGTCAACGGAATAGCAATTCCTTTCTCCCATTTGATGGGGAATGGTTCACCCCAGTAACGCTGACGACTAAACGCAGCGTCGCGCATCTTGTAGTTGACCTTTCTGGTGCCGGATCCGGCAATTTCAAGGTGACGAATCACAATTTCAGATGCTTCGCGCATGGGTGTGCCATTGAGGAAATCGCTATTGGTGAGCTTCGCATCTTTGGTGGAATTTGCTTCTGCTCCGTTGAAATGATCGCCGATGATATTCGTTACCGGAATATTGAAGTGTCTGGCAAATTTAAAATCGCGTTCATCTCCGCAGGGCACGGCCATGATGGCACCGGTGCCGTAGCCGGCAAGAACGTACTCTGAAATCCAGACGGGTATTTCTTTTCCGCTGAATGGGTTGATGGCGAGGGCGCCGGTATCCACACCGGAGATTTTTTTCTCAGCCATCCGTTCTCTTTCGCTGCGACTCTTTACATAAGCAATGTATTCGTCAACAGCGGCGCGTTGAGCGGGAGTTGTGATGGCATCTGTGAGTTCGTGTTCGGGAGCGATGACCATAAAATCAACTCCGAAAATCGTATCGGGGCGGGTGGTATAGACTCTCAGTAATTCGGTCTGGTCTTTCAGTTTGAAGTCGATTTCGGCCCCATAACTTTTACCAATCCAGTTGGTTTGCATTTCCTTCATCGCTTCGCTGAAGTCGACCTTTTCCAGGCCTTCCAGCAGGCGATCGGCATATTCGGTGATGCGCAGGTACCATTGTCTCAGCTTTTTCTTTACCACGGGGTGATTGCCTCTTTCGCTGAATCCGTTGATCACTTCGTCGTTGGCGAGCACGGTACCAAGGGCTTCGCACCAGTTTACTTCACCAAATCCGCAGTAAGCGAGCCTGTACTGCATCAGGATATCCTGCTGGTTAACCTCGTCGAACTGCTGCCATTGACCGGCAGAAAATGTTTTAATGGGATATTGTGCATTGGGCATTGGATGCGAGCTGTTTCCTTCCTTCTCAAATGCCGTTACGAGCGTATCGATGCCTTCGGCTTTTTTGCTGCTGCGGTTAAAAAAGCTGTTGAACAATCTGAGAAAGATCCATTGCGTCCATTTATAATAAGATGGGTCGGAAGTGCGCAGTTCCCGGCTCCAGTCGAACGAAAAGCCGATGTTATCGAGCTGGCTCCGGAATGTTTTTATGTTTACGTCTGTGGCCTCGGCAGGATGAATGCCATGTTCGATGGCATATTGTTCTGCGGGCAGCCCAAAAGCATCATAGCCCATGGGATGCAGTACGTTGAAACCCTTTAATCTTTTGTACCTGGAGTAAATATCACTTGAGATATAACCGAGGGGATGACCCACATGGAGTCCGGCCCCGCTGGGGTAGGGAAACATATCCAACACATAAAACTTGGGGCGATTGGAATCGTTGCTAACCTTATAAGTTTCATCTGCTGACCATTTCTTCTGCCAGTTTTTTTCGATCTGTCTGAAATTATACTCCATCGTGGATGAGAATTGTAGAAATTTTTATGATAATGTGAAAGAAGGCTTAAAAACCCAAATAATTAGGCAATGGCCACCGTTAGAGGACAACAAAAATACAGATTTGCGAGTTTAAATCCTTTATTTTTGGCCTTCAGGCCATCACTTACCCATTAAACAATCATTGCCCATGGCTCAAATTGGTAAAAGCTCCAGCAAACGTTCCACTCCATCCTATTTCATGGCTATCCTCGGAGTTTCCCTTGTGTTGATCATGCTTGGCGTGCTTGGGTGGCTCGTGATAAATGCCAATAAACTCGGACAATATTTTAAGGAGAATGTGGAAGTAAGGGTATATGTAAGGGAGAATGTATCGCTGAAGGACAGCGCAGCGCTGGTGGAATATATCTCCAGCAGGCCTTATGTCAAGAGTTTTGAGTATGTGACCAAGGATCTGGCAAAG
>JACMLD010000501.1 GCA_014379785.1 Chitinophagaceae bacterium | reverse complement strand
GCCAATATTCCTGCCGGCGTACAATTCAGCAACAGTCCGGAGAATTCAAACTTTCAATACTACTCGCGCTTCGCCACTCAGAATGGCCGTGCCTCTGCTGCTTTGGTGAAAGATTTGTCTGCAGCAAAGAATGCAGGCGACAGTGTTGCGATCAATAATAAACTGAAGTCTCTCAATCAGCAGATGTCGGCATTCCGCGACAGCATCGTAAAAGCAGAACCCAGCAGCATGCTCGCAACGCTTTTTATGTCGCTCAAAGAACCTGTGATTCCTCTGGCACCAAAACTGGCCAACGGCAAAACAGACACAAGCTTCGCTTACAGATATTTCAAAGGTCACTATTGGGATGGCATGAGCTTTACCGACGAAAGGCTGATACGTACCCCAATATTTGAAGAAAAGCTCGACAAATACTTTAAGGACCTGGTAATGCCCAATCCGGATTCGCTGATCAAAGAAGCGGACTTCATTCTTACAAGGGCGAAGCCGAATCCTGAAATGTTCAAATACCTGCTGACCTACTTTGTGCAGCGCTATATCAATCCGCAGTTTATGGGACAGGACGCGGTGTTTGTCCATCTTTTTGAAAAGTACATCAACAATAATCCACAGGTAGACTGGTTTACCGAAAAGTATAAAAAGTATATGTCGGACCGTGCCTATAGCCTGATGGCAAACCTGATCGGCAATCCGGCGCAAAACCTCGAGTTGGTCGACTCACTCGGCAAGGCACGGCCCCTCTATGGAGTCAAAGCGCCTTTTGTGGTGATTTGTTTCTGGGACCCAACCTGCAGCCATTGCAAGGAAGTGGTGCCAAAAGTTGACTCAATTTTCCAGAAAAAATGGAAAAAAGAAGGCATTGCGGTTTATGGAGTCATGGTCGACGGGGGCAAGCAGGCCTGGGTTAATTACATCAAAGACAACAATTTGAAAGACTGGATTCACGTTTATCAGACTACGGCACAGCGTGATGCTGAATATGCCGCAGGAAAAGCGAATTACAGGCAGTTATATGATGTATTTCAGACTCCTGTTCTTTACCTTCTCGATAAGGACAAAAGAATAGTAGCCAAGAAGTTAACCTATGATCAGATTGATGAAGTGCTGAATATGAAGCGCAATAGCGGAAAATAAAATATCCAATTGATTTGTATGAAGAAAACCCTGCTGGCCGTATTTCTCCTGGCCGCCCTGGCTGGTGAATCGCAGACCCTTTTTACCTACGGCAAAACCGCCGTCTCAAAAGAGGAATTTTTAAGGGCTTACAATAAAAACAACAGTTCCACCAACTCTGAGAAGGCGTATCGCGACTATCTCGAGCTGTATATAAGGTTTAAGTTAAAGGTTCAGTCGGGGTACGACAAAGGATATGATACGCTCGACAAACAAAAAACCGAACTGGCGGGCTTCCGTGACCAGATAGCCCAGGGTTTCATGAGCGACGAAGCAAGCACACAGTTACTTTATGACGAAGCATTTCTGAGAACGCAGAAAGACATTCATGTTGCACATATTTATATCCCGTTTACTACCCCCAATTCAAATGATACCATCGCTGCTTTTCGCAAAGCCAGCGAAGCCTGGTCAAAGTTGAAATCAGGAGAATCATTTGCAAATATTGCAACGGCATATTCTGCAGACCCTTCTGTAAAAACCAATGGGGGTGATATCGGATTTATTACTGCCTTCAGCCTTCCTTATAAATTTGAAACGGCGGTTTATGAAACCAGTCCGGGAAATTTCTCGCGACCGGTTAAAAGTGGACAGGGCTACCATATTTTCAAAGTAATAGAAACGAGGCCGGCTGTTGGAAGGATAAAGGCGGCGCAAATCCTGCTTGCTTTTCAGCCGGATGCAGATCAGAATCAAAAAAATGCCACTAAGGCACTTGCAGACTCTATCTACACCGCATTAAAAAATGGCGCTTCGTTTTCTGAACTCGTTGCAAAATACAGCAACGACAATCAGACCTATCAATCAGGCGGACTCATGCCGGAATTTGGTGTGGGTAAATATGAACCAACATTTGAGAACGCCGTTTTTGCACTTGGTAAAAATGGTGAAATCAGCAAACCCATTCTCTCCTCTTTTGGATACCATATCGTACAACGACTCGGTACCGTACCCGTCAATACCGATAAAAACAATGCAGACGAGTTCTCAACGCTGAAACTAACAGTGCTCGCAGACAATCGCATTCAGGTTGCAAAACGTGCATTGGCAAAAAAGACCATCGCAACAGCAGGATATAAAAAATTGCCTTATAACCACAGCCTGCTGATGGCATATGCAGACAGTATCTGGAGTGGAAAAAAACTGCCGCAGCGGCCGGAACTCAATGACAATACCCTTATTTTTTCTTTTCCAAAACAAAAAGTTACCGCTGCCGATTTTGCGTCCTATCTGAGCTCTGTACAAAATGCACCTGATCTGTACCGTGGCAAATCAATGGCAGATTTACTTGAACAGTACACAGAAGCTGTAGCTGTTGAATACCATAAAAACAACCTCGAGCAGTTTAATAAAGAATTCGCTTCTCAACTCAACGAGTTCAAAGAAGGAAATCTTTTGTTTGAAGTAATGGACCAGGAAGTCTGGCAGAAAGCTTCTTCCGATACTGTGGGGCTTAAGGCTTACTATGCTGCTCATCCCAACAAGTATTTCTGGGAATCAAGTGCCGACATCATTCTTTTCACCTGTACAGACAGCATAGTAACAAAAGCGGCAATGAATGAATTTCTGAAGAATAAAAATAACTGGAAGTCTCTCTCTATGAATTCAGACGGTACCATTCAGGCAGACTCCGGAAGGTATGAGCTATCCCAGATCCCGGTTACCAATCACCTGAATCTTAAGCCAGGTTATCTATCTGAGCCATTGAGAGCAGCGGCTGATAATATTACTTCCTTTGTGTACGTGCTCAAAACTTATCCTGAAAAGACTGTCCGCAACCTTGAAGATGCAAAAGGATTTGTGATCAACGATTATCAGTCAACCATCGAAGATGCCTTTGTGCAGAGGCTGAGAAAAAAGTATCCGATAAAAGTCAATGAAAAGGTTTTGGCCTCCTGCTGGAAAAATTAATCTCGTTATTAAACTTATAAACTCGTTTCATATCCAACATACTGGCATGGTTTTTTGATAGCCTGCTTAAACATGTCTGTATGATGAAAACGATTCTTTGTCTGGCCCTGGCCAGCACACTCGCAACTGCAGGATTTGCTCAGAAGAGCAATGCCTGGATCAAGGGAGGTCTCAACCTTGCAAACGTATCAACAACCAGTGATGGCAGAATTGACGAGGCGAATATGCTTCCAAGTTTTCATGTCGGTCTGATGGGTGATATTCCTATCGGCGGTGTGGTTGCACTTCAGCCAGGTCTGTTGTTTACAGGAAAGGGTTCAAAAACCCAGACAGGCAATCCCGGTGATAATTATTATTTTAAGGCAACATCAAATCCATTGTATGTAGAGGTTCCATTGAATCTTATCATCAAGTTGCCAATGGCAAAAGAAACAAATTTTTTCTTTGGTGCCGGTCCTTATGCAGCGATTGGTGTAGCGGGGAAAAACAAGTCAGAGGGTGAAGTTGTCGGCGTTGACTTCAGCGGAAAAGAAAACATCAAATTCAGCGACGACGATCCAACTACGCTCAATAACCAGGAAGGTGCGGGTCTGGGAAGAATGAGACGTTTCGATTTCGGATTGAATGGTACTGTTGGCCTGCAGTTAAACAGCGTGCTGTTTAGCGTAAACTATGGTCATGGTCTTACCAAGATCAATTCCGTTGCAAAAAATGATGATGACAAAAACAAACACAGGGTATTCAGCTTCTCCCTGGGCTTCAGGCTTTAAACCAGTTCCTTTACTACGTTGTAAATGATCTTTGGTTTGCCAACTGTGTAGTAGTGAAGAACCGGCACACCGAATTCTTTAAGTTCGCGGCTTTGTTGAAGAAGCCATTCGGTTCCGATTTTCTCCACATCCTGATCGGTCTTTGCTTTTGTAATTGCATTTGACAAATCCGCCGGGATGTCTACATGGAAAATTTTTGGAAGAATATTCAGTTGCTTCTTATTTGAAAGAGGCTTCAGGCCGGGTATAATGGGAACATCGATTCCATTGTCCCGGCATTTTTGTACAAATTCAATAAACTTTTTGTTGTCGAAAAACATCTGGGTCATGATGTATTCGGCGCCGGCATCCACTTTTGCTTTCAGAAAATCCATATCTGTCTGAAGGTTAGGAGCCTCAAAATGTTTTTCAGGATACCCGGCTACACCCATGCAGAAATTTGTCATTCCGCCATTCTTTATATCTTCTTCCAGGTAAATACCATTGTTGAGGTTGCCGACCTGGCGGAGCAGGTCTATGCCATAGCGGTTACCATCGGGATGCGGTTCAAAGGAGGCTTCGTTTTTTGCAGCGTCGCCACGCAGGATAAGCACGTTGTCGATTCCCAGAAAGTTGAGGTCGATAAGGGCGTCTTCTGTTTCTCTCTTTGAGAATCCTCCACAGATGAGATGCGGTACAGCGTCAACCTGGTAGTGGTTTACGATTGCCGCGCAAATACCAACCGTGCCGGGTCTTTTCCGTACTTCCACTTTTTCAAAAGTGCCGTCCACTTTCTTTTTAAACATCGTTTCGCTTCGATGGTAGGTTACATTGATAAATGAAGGCTTAAACTCCATCAGCGGATCGAGGTGTTCGTAGATAGCATTTATGCCTTTGCCTTTCAGAGGTGGCAGGATTTCGAACGAAATCAGCGTGTCTTTTGCCTCTTTGATATGGTCTAGTACCTTCATTTTCTTAGTATTCTGCCCGCAAACATACCATCGGATTGTAAGAAATCAAAACGCTGTTAAATAAATAAGTATTGCAGGCCTTTGCAAGACATGCGGTATTTTTGTTGAAAACCGACATTTGAGCCTAACGATACATACACATGACCTTGTGAAGAGCTACCGCAGCCGGACTGTGGTGAGCAATGTTTCCGTCAACGTAAAGCAGGGAGAGATCGTGGGTTTGCTGGGACCGAATGGTGCCGGGAAGACCACTACCTTTTATATGGTGGTTGGACTGATCCGCCCCGATGAGGGGAAAGTTTTTTTAGATGAGGAGGATATCACCAGTCAGCCAATGTACAAAAGAGCGCAACGCGGTATCGGATATCTCCCACAGGAGGCATCGGTTTTCAGAAAGCTGAGCGTGGAAGACAATATCCTTGCAGTGCTGGAAATGACCAAACTGACCCGTAAGGAGCAGAAAATGAAGCTGGAAGCCTTGCTGGACGAGTTTCGACTGCATCACGTCCGCAAAAACAATGGTGACAGTCTGAGCGGGGGCGAAAGGCGGAGAACTGAAATTGCGAGAGCGCTGGCGGTGGATCCGAAATTCATCTTGCTGGATGAGCCCTTCGCAGGCGTGGACCCCATTGCTGTGGAGGATATTCAGTCGGTGGTGGCAAGGTTAAAACATAAAAATATCGGGATACTTATAACGGATCACAACGTAAACGAAACGCTTTCCATTTGTGACCGGGCTTATCTCCTCATCGAAGGAAAAATTTTCAAACATGGTACGGCCGAAGAACTTGCAGAAGACGAGCAGGTGCGGCGCCTTTATCTGGGCAGAAATTTTGAATTGAAGCGCAAGGATTATCTTCACGAAGAAGCCAGAAATGCGGCCACAGCCAGTCCCATTGAAGACGAGCCATAATTTGTTGTGGTTGTTTATTCCTAATTAGTTATTTTAAAGTATGAAGTTTCTTTCGCCTGCCATATCAAAGCTGGCCAGGCTGCGGCTTTGGTTGATAGAGCTTTGGACCGCGGAACCCGTTGCTGCACAGCGCGAGGTACTGCAGGATCTCATTACCGCCGCCCAGTACACGGAATTTGGCAGACAATATAAATTCAATCTTCTTTTTTCTCTTAAGACCTTTAAGTCAACGGTGCCTGTGCACGAATATGACGACCTAAAGCCATATATCGAAAGGATGATGCAGGGCGAAGAAAATATTCTT
This sequence comes from Chitinophagaceae bacterium, assembly GCA_014379785.1. GTDB lineage: Bacteria > Bacteroidota > Bacteroidia > Chitinophagales > Chitinophagaceae > JACMLD01. The sequence goes on along the minus strand of JACMLD010000501.1, from coordinate 4,598 downwards.
TGGAATACGCCCATCTCCTGGTTTGCAAAGAGCAGTGGCACTACCAGCGATAAAAGCAAGTTCATCCCCATCAGCCAGGAAAGTCTGGAGGAAAACCATTACCAGGGTGCAAAGGATGTATTGACCATGTACTATAAAAATTTTCCTGACTCCGATCTGCTGACGGGTAAGGGGCTGGTCATTGGGGGAAGTCACCAGGTCAACAAAGTCAATGAAGACATACAGTATGGTGATCTGAGTGCGGTCCTGATGCAGAATTCGCCGGTCTGGAGCAATTGGATCAGAACTCCTGAACTGAGCATCGCTCTGATGGACGAATGGGAGAGTAAGATTGAGCAGCTTGCCGCCGCAACTATACACGAAGATGTAAGTTCTATGTCCGGCGTGCCTACCTGGACCCTGGTTCTGATAAAGAGATTGCTTGAGATCAGCGGTAAAGAATATTTGCATGAGGTGTGGCCCAATCTTGAACTGTATATACATGGTGGGGTTTCCTTTGTTCCTTATAAGGAACAGTTTAGAAAATTGATTGGAAAAGAGATCAACTACCTGGAGATGTATAATGCCAGTGAGGGATTTTTTGCAGCACAGGAGAACCCCGACGATGAGGGCATGTTGCTGTTTACTGCCCATGGTATTTTTTACGAGTTTATGCCAGTGGAAGAATATGGAAAAAAGTTTCCGGATACAGTGGGTCTCGACAAGGTAAAGATCAATAAGAATTACGCGCTTGTAATCAGCACTACTGGCGGACTTTGGCGATATATAGTAGGCGATACCGTTAAGTTTACATCGGTCAATCCTTACAAGTTAAAAGTGAGCGGCCGTCTGAAGCACTATATCAATGCTTTTGGTGAAGAGATCATTGTAGACAATACAGACAGGGCAGTTTCTATTGCTTGTGAAAAGACCGGTGCCGTTGTCAATGATTATACGGCTGCTCCGGTGTATTTCAGCGATAACAGCAACGGCGCGCATGAGTGGCTGGTTGAGTTTGAGAAGGAACCTTCGGATCTTGGTTTGTTTACATTTGAATTGGATACTGCATTGAAGTCGCTGAACAGCGATTATGAAGCGAAAAGATATAAGGATATTGCTCTGCGGATGCCTGTATTACATTCATTAAAAAAAGGTGTGTTCAGCGCCTGGCTGAAGAGTAAAGGAAAGCTTGGCGGGCAGCATAAAATTCCACGACTGAGTAACGACCGTGATTTCCTGACAGAAATACTTGCTTTTAATGAGTAAAGTGTCGCCTGCTGCAAATATGGAGGCGGAGGTCTGCAGAAGTTGCGGGTCTTCTTTCAGGGGAAATTTTTGCAATGTCTGTGGAGAAAAGCGCTTTGTTGAGCGGGATAAAACGATGCGGCATTTTTTCGACGAAACCTTTCATTTTTTAACTCACTTTGATAGTAAATTCCTCAGGAGTCTTTGGCTGGTTCTAAGCAAGCCCGGGTTTGTTTCTGCTGAGGTGACGAATGGTGCAAGAAAAAGATATTTCAAGCCACTGAATCTTTTTCTGATTGGCGTGGTGTTGTATTTATTGTTTCCTTTTTTTCAGGGACTGAATATGCCGCTGAGAGGGCACCTGAATGAGTTATACAAGGAATTTACTGCGTGGCTGATTCGTCAGAAGATGGCTTCACAACATATAGATTTCGAAGAGATCGCCAGAAGATTTGACAGCAAGTCGCCCAAGTTTGCAAAGGTGCTGCTGTTTCTGGTCATACCTTTTTCGGCATTGGGGCTAAAGGCGCTTTTTCCAAAAAGGAAAAAGTATTTTTTTGACCACATGATGCTGGCTGCGGAGCTGAATACATTCTATCTGTATTTCGTATTTTTTATTATCCCTGGGTTTTTTATGGCACTGATGGCGTATTGTTATGCCTGGGGAGTCTTTATACCCGACGGTGGGTTTGGATTAGATGATGGTGTTACGTTGCCGGGGTACCTGGTGTGTTTTGTCACGTATGCAGCACTTGCATTTATTCGTTTTTATGGAGCGGGTAAGACCGCGGCGATATTCAAGGCAATCCTTTTTATGTTGATGCATATGACAATCGTGTATCTGATTTACAGGGTGATATTGCTGGCGGTGATTTTCCTGTTTATATGATGTAAAACTTTTTCAATTACTTTTACTCCAACAAATTTGCATATGAAATTACTTGAGAATAAAGTTGTGATAATTACTGGTGCTGCGCGTGGTATTGGTGAAGGCATTGCATTGAAGCTTGCTGAGCATGGTGCTCATATTGCTTTTTCATATGTCAGTGATTCGAGTGCGGATAAGGCGCTGGCGCTGGAAGAAAAGTTGAAGGGTTTTGGTGTGAATGCAAAGTCGTGGAAAACGAATGCTGCAAATTTCGAATCTGCTGAAAGTTTTGTCAATGATGTGGTGAAAGAATTTGGCACCGTGGATGTTTGTGTCAATAATGCGGGTATCTCAAAGGATAATCTGTTATTGAGAATGACGCCTGCACAATGGGATGAGGTGATAGAGGTGAATCTGAAGAGTGTGTATAATATGACCAAGCAGGTGATAAGGCCGATGATGAAAGCGCGTAAGGGTTCGATTGTTAATATGAGTTCGATTATAGGCATCCGTGGCAATGCGGGTCAGAGCAGTTATGCTGCTTCCAAGGCGGGTATCATTGGGTTTACAAAGTCTATCGCTCATGAGCTCGGGAGCAGAAATGTGAGGTGTAATGCCATTGCGCCGGGTTTTATTGAAACGGATATGACGCATTATCTGAAGGAGGGCGAGGCTTCAAAGGCTTTTCTCGAGAAGATTCCGCTCGGCAGATTTGGTACTGCTGAAGAGGTTGCCAATACAACTTTGTTTCTTGCAAGCGATATGAGCAGTTATATTACCGGCCAGGTCATAAGTGCTTGCGGCGGCCTGAATATCTGACGGGTTTTTCCCCTATTTAAAAATTTTTTTCCCCTTTAGCATTGTCATCACTCCTCATTAGTTTTGACAATTCATCACCATGTTCCAAACCGACAGTTCAAATAGTATTTTCCAGCTGGCAGCAGAGCTTGTCACGAACACATCGAGGCATATTTTTCTGACGGGCAAAGCGGGCACCGGCAAAACTACCTTTCTGAAGTATATCCGGGGGCGGTTGAATAAGAAGACGATAGTGGTGGCGCCGACGGGTGTTGCGGCTATCAATGCGGGGGGCGTGACGATGCACTCCTTTTTTCAGTTGCCTTTTGGTCCTTATGTGCCGAGGTCTATTGCTCCGCGTTTTGGGGAGGGGGGATCAGACACGACGGATAAGCACAGTCTTTTTAAAAACATCCGGTTCAATACCGAGAAGCGTGAGTTGTTGCAGGAATTGGAGTTGTTGATTATTGATGAGGTGAGTATGGTACGATGTGACATGCTTGATGCGATCGATGCGATATTGAGGCAGTTCAGAAAAAACCCGTTCGTGCCATTTGGTGGTGTGCAGGTTTTGTATATCGGCGATTTGTTTCAATTGCCGCCGGTGGTATCTGATACGGAGTGGGATATTTTGCAGGAGTGTTACAAGAGTCCGTTTTTTTTCAATGCAAAGATTATTGAAGAGGCTCCGCCGCTTTACATTGAGTTGAAGAAGATTTACCGGCAGAATGAGCAGCATTTTATTGATGTGCTGAATGCGGTCAGGACGAATACGTTGAATGCCGAACAGCTGCAGGTTTTGAACGATCGTTTTGATCCGGATTTTGTGCCGGTTGATGAAAAATATATCACGCTGACTACGCACAATCGCAGGGCGGATGCGATCAACAGGACAGAGCTTTCAAAATTGCCCGGTACTGAATATGTTTTTAAGGGGGAGGTGAAGAACGAATTTTCAGAGAAATCTTTTCCTACGGATATTGAGTTGCCCCTCAGGGTGGGAGCGCAGGTGATGTTTATAAAGAATGATCCTTCTCCGGAGAAAAGGTTTTATAATGGCAAGCTGGCGACGGTAACGACCATTTCGGATGAGGAGATTGTAGTGATGGTGGACGGCAATGAGCTGAAGCTGGAAAAGGAGACATGGAAAAATATAAGGTATACGTATGAAGGTGGTGATGCAGGCATACAGGAGGAAGAGCTGGGCAGTTTTACCCAGTTTCCTATCAGGCATGCCTGGGCCATAACGATTCACAAGAGTCAGGGGCTTACGTTTGAAAGGGCGATCATCGATGCGGGCGCTTCTTTCGCGGCTGGTCAGGTTTATGTGGCTTTGAGCCGGTGTACTTCCCTGGAGGGGTTGGTTTTGTATTCATTTATCAACCGTTCGGCCATCAGTACAGACAACAGGGTACTGGAGTTTGCCAGAAAGGAAGTTGCAGCGCTTGAACTGGAGAAAGTCCTGGAGAAAGAAAAGCTGAGATATTTGTTTGCTCAGTTGAATAAGGCTTTTGACTGGCAGCGGATCACCGTCAGTATTTCCGAGTTCACTTCAAACGTACCGATGAAGCATCTTGTGGTGCCGGCAAAGACAAGGGAATTGATTGGGATGATTTTACCGAAGGCGAAGGCACAGCAGCTGGTGGCGGAAAAGTTCAGATTACAGATTGAGCAGTTGTTTGATCAGTTTATGGAAACGAGAGAGACT
>JACMLD010000500.1 GCA_014379785.1 Chitinophagaceae bacterium | reverse complement strand
CATTATATTTCAAAAGATATATTCACTTATATCAGTTACGCGAGCACGATGGACAATGAACCTGATACCATTCAGTTCAGAAAACACAAGCTCAAAATCAATGACACGATATTTTATTCTTCGGGATACATGATTTTAAACAAAATCAGCCTGAATCCCAAAGACACCAAACACAAGGTGGCAGCGCGCGACACGCTGCTTGTGGCAGATTTGACACTGGTTGGCTCAGATTCTATCCGGCAGAAAGCCTATCCGGCCATTTCTATCAAGGGAGATAATTTTAGATTTCTCTATGACACGATTTTTACCCAAAATCTCGCCGTTGGATTTACGTCTGTCGACAAACAGACCGGCGAAGTGGAATTGCAGGTAAAAGAATCGGAACGAATGATACCGTTTGTGGCCCTCAAAGTCTACGAGTTCCCGCAGATCAACGTTTTATGGCTGGGAACGGTCATCATGATCTTAGGTTTCTGCATGAGCATCCGCAGGCGGTTCCTGCTGGCCAGAAGGGGAGATTTAGCAAAAGCCTAACAGGGTTTTGGGTTACTTTCCAGTCTCTATGGGATTAACAAGAGGCAGTTTGTACATTTACCCAGATGTTATCAGCGAAAACATATCAGAAATCTTTGAGAGTGCTGTTTTTTTCAGTGCTTTCCACGATTTCTTTTTTCGCCTCTTCCCAGGAAATGCTGCCTGATTCATTCTCTGTTAAAGGACTTGTGCAACCGGTACTCGGTCCCAATGACACCATTGCCGTTCCCGCGAAAATTGAAAATGGCGAACTGGTTCCAGCCAACACATTGCCGTGGGCATGGGTGAGCCGACCGATGTCGAAGGCCATGCAGGAGCGACTCGCCAAATGGACGCGGTTGAGAAATGCAGTATATGTTACTTACCCCTATGCGCGAAAAGCCGGCGCCATCATGAACGACATGAATCAAAAAATGGAAACGCTGAAAAAGCCTGCTGACAGAAAAGCGTATGTGCAAACCCGTGAGGCCGAACTAAAAAAGGAATTTACTGATCCGCTGAGCAACCTTTCGGTATATCAGGGGAAGGTGCTGATGAAACTGATCAATCGCCAGACCGGCAATAACTGCTACGAAATAATAAAGGAATACAAAGGCAATGTGACGGCCCGCTTATGGCAGACACTGGCATTCTTTTTCAACAGCAATCTCAAGCAGCCTTACAAACCCCTGGAAGACGATAAGGAAATTGAGCAGATAGTACTGGAAGTGGAGAAGATGTACGCGCGTTAAATCATCCTTTTATATTGCTGATGATTTTTGTAGTTGAATATCCTTCGAGCACGGGATTGATGATCACCTTTCCACCGTTTGCAATCACTTCTTTTCCACCCGCTACCTGGTCAACCGTATAGTCACCACCTTTCACAATCATATCGGGCATGATACTCATGATGAGCTCGTAAGGGGTGTCTTCTTCGAAAACGACGACCGCGTCGGTGATTATCATGGATGCCAGCAGGAGAGCGCGACTTTGCTCATTGTTCACAGGTCTTTCCGTTCCCTTTAGTCTTTTTGTGCTGGCATCTGAGTTGACGCCTACTATTAAAACATCTGCTTCTTTGGCCGCCTGTGATAAAGAGAAAATATGACCGTCGTGCAGCAGATCAAAAATGCCGTTTGTAAAAGCGATTGTTTTTCCAAGAAATTTCCATCGCGCCGCTTGTGCAATGATGTCATTTCTCAAGAATATCTTCTGGCTGATGATCGATATGTTTTTCATTTTTTTTCTTTCTGTTTATTGCCGGAAGAATGACCAGGCTGGCGGCACCTGCCAGCAGCACCATAAAGAATTGCACGAGCCATAGCAGCCATCCGAATGCCTTGCCCATATTTTCGCTCAGTCCATAGAGCATCATTGTTTCCTGCACCAGGACGGGATATGCGCCGATGCCACCCTGTGTGGCGATCATGCCAATACTGCCCATGGTCAGCACTGACAGCGACTCCTTCATACCATAGCCACTGGTTTCCTGCATGGCATACATGCCAATGCGGATGCTGGCGAGATAGAGAATCCAGATAAGTGCGGTATGAAAAAGAAACCAGCCTTTGTTTTGCAGGTAGCGTATGCTCGTGAGTCCGTGCCAGATATTGCGGATTACATTTTTGATTTTCTGGACAAGATTAATATGCGCAAATTTTTTGAAAAACCATTTCAATAGAACGAGCATGATAGCCAATGCTGCCACAACAATAAGAATCTTCCACCACGCAGGTCCGCCGCCACCCCCCAGCATTTTACCAAACATTTCTGAGGCAAATCCTCCAATGATATCCACCTGTGTAAAAATGGTGATGGCAACCACGATGACCAGGCACACCATATCAAATGCCCTTTCCGCGACAATGGTTCCAACCAGCTTGTCGGCCGGCACTTTCTCATAACGCGAAAGAATCGTGCATTTCAAAACTTCTCCAAGCCTTGGCACCGCCAGGTTCGCAAAATATCCTACCAGCACAGCGAGGTAAGTGTTGAGTATGGAAGGATTATAGCCCAGGGGCTGCATCAGAATTTTCCAACGCACTGCTCTGCTGAAGTGGCTTATCAGCAATGCCAGCACTACTGGCAGGATCAACCAGTAATTAGCCTGTAGCCATGCGCCTTTGATGTCCAGCCAGTCTTTATGGCTGATTTTTCCGATGCTCCACCAGACAAGAAAGATCCCAATTCCCAGGAAGACCATGTACTGAACCAGGTTGAGGATCTTTTTATTCATTTCGTCGGTTTAGAGTTTGTTCCCGCTCTGTGGGAAGATGACCCAGGGTTTGAAAGTTTTTGCCGCTTCAAAACTCATTGTTGCATAGGAGATAACAATCACAACATCTCCCACGGCACCCTGCCTGGCAGCGGGGCCGTTTAAGCAGCAGACGCCCGATCCGCGCTTTCCCTTTATGAGATATGTTTCAATTCTGCTTCCGTTATTTACATTTACTACCTGCACTTTTTCATTCTCGATCATGTTTGCGGCGTCCATCAGGTCTTCGTCGAGTGTAAGGCTACCCACATAATTTAGGTTGGCCTCGGTTATCACTGCTCTGTGCACTTTGGATTTGAGTACTTCTATTTCCATACTATTGTTGATCTGTTAGTGATAAAAACGGGTGCAAGCTAAAAAAGTTTATGCAAATCTCAGTTTAGCACCATGTTGTCGATCAGCCTCACCTCTCCCTGAAAGGCTGCACCGAGTGCAACCAGCATTTGAGTGCCGTCCCAATCCTTCACTTGTTCCAATGTTTTTGCATCGGTTACTGTAAGGTAGTCTGGTTTGAATTGATGGTCGTGCAGAATGTCGAGCGCTTTTGATATGGTGTCCGACAGGTTTCCCTGCCGTAAATTTTTTTTGATAAATGACAAAGCGGCGGACAACCCGACGGCATTTTTTCTTTCTTCTTCTGAAAGGCGCATATTCCGGCTGCTCATGGCCAGACCATCGGTTTCCCGCAGGGTGGGGCAGGTATAAAGAATAGTGTCAAATTTTCTTATTTCTATCAGACGGTTTACGACCATGCATTGCTGGTAGTCTTTCTGTCCCATAAACAGCATCTGGGGCTGAACTATCGACAGCAGCCTGTCCATTACCTGGCAGACCCCCTGGAAATGCCCGGGACGAAATGCTCCTTCGAGGGTCCTTTCCAGAAATCCGAGGTCGAAAGCGACCGCCTCAGGTCTGTTGCGGGGGTAGATCTCGTCGACGGCCGGTAAAAAAAGGACGTCACATCCCCCCGACTCCAGCATGGTGATATCCTTTTCAATCGTGACGGGGTATTTCTCAAAATCCGCCGGGTCGTTAAACTGCGAGGGGTTTACAAATATGCTCACCACCACGATACGGGACGCGCCAGCAGCGGCTTTCAGCAGGGAGAGATGGCCCTCATGAAGGGCCCCCATGGTAGGGACAAAAGACACATCTTTTCCTTCAATCGTGGCCCTGTCAAGGACGGTTTTCAAATCGTTGATTTTCTTTAAAAGAATCATGGTCTGGGAATGATACTGTCTTTCGAACTGATTTTTACCTTAAAATGTCTTACCTTTGCCCACTGTTTTTTGAACAACAGCTCATTAATTTTAGTAGAGAATGTCAACAAAGAAAAGAATTTTATTTATAGCCAGTGAAATGTCTCCTTATTTGGAAATGACAGAATTCTCTGAGGTTGTTAATAAACTGGCCATAAAATCCAACGACGGCGGATTTGAAATCAGATGTATCATGCCGAGATTCGGTGTGATCAATGAGCGCAGGCACAGGCTGCACGAGGTAGTGAGACTGTCTGGTATCAATGTTTCGATCGACAACGATGACTATCCTCTGCAAATCAAGGTGGCTTCTTTGCCAAATGCCCGTTTGCAGGTTTATTTCCTCGATAACGAAGACCTTTTCAAGCGTAAATATATTTTTCACGACGAGAACGAGAAGTGGTATGATGACAATGGCCTCCGCACTGTTTTCTTCTGCAAGGGTGCTTTGGAGACCGTCAAAAAATTCGGCTGGCCTCCTGATATCATACATTGCAGCGGCTGGATGTCGGGTCTTGTTCCAACTTACCTGAAAACTGTATACAAGAAAGAACCGGTCTTTTCTCACAGCAAGGTTGTTTTTACCATCGGTCAGAACACTTTTAAAGAGAAATTGGGAGCTGATTTTGTAAAACTCGCGAATATCAATCCCGCACTTATAAAAGACAAGGACCTCGAAGCATATAAGGATGCCAACAATGTGGCCATGTTTCGCGGAGCTGCCGCCAGCGCAGATGCCATTACATTTGGCGCCGAGAAGGTCGACAAGAAATTAACCGAAGAATTCGGAAAGGTGAAAGGAAAGAAAATACTCGCTTATAACGCTGAAAGTGATTTAACAGACTATTTGCAACTCTATGCCGACCTTGCCAAATAGTATAAATTCGTAACACCCAATAATCAGCAGCTTGTGAATAAGTTCTATTTGGTTCTGTGCTTATCCTTTGTCGTTATTTTCGCTAATCCATCCTGCACTAAGATTGACACAACAACACTCGGCGGAGACCTTATTCCGGTGATTGATAATGTAAATACTTTTGAAACTTTTCTCGACGTAATTACCAACCTCGAATCACTTCCTGATTCTACCAGAATACTTTCCACCACCGGTACTGCGGATGACCATGCGCTTGGCCGGATCAACGGCGATCTGAGCTTTGGCTCTACGACTGCTGATATCTATATGGCGATTGGTACAAACTCTACTTCCCCGATCATGCCTTTTGGTCCAAAAGACAGCATTATGGCGATTGATTCGGTCGTATTGCAACTTGCTTATACCGGTCAGTTTGGGGACAGTACAAGTGTGGCACAGATTCAGGTGCGTGAAATCAATCCTGCAGTAAAATTCGATTACCCGGTCAATAAAGACACGATCATTGTCGGATATAAAATAGATACACTCAATTCTGCCAACGGCAACGGATTCGGAACCACCGCTGCACTTGGGCCCGTTCACAACCAGGATTTTTCAAGATTTAAGGACCAGTATACATTGCGACGCTCGTCTTCTGACACCGAAGTGGTTTCAAATGTCATGCGCATCCCGCTTTCAAATACACTCGGCCAGCGACTTGCGGGCTATGATACGGTGGGTGCAACGGCTCCTTTCCGTTCAGATTCGTTGTTTCGCACCTATTTCCGCGGCATGCAGATCCGTGCCACTTCTATCAGCTCTGCTTTAGGGGGTGCT
>JACMLD010000499.1 GCA_014379785.1 Chitinophagaceae bacterium | reverse complement strand
GCCGAAGCGAAAGAAATCGATATCTGAACTGAAAAGAAATCTGTCCTCCGGTTGCCCACCAACCGCCGCTCTTCTTCTGATATTGTTGTCAGTTGCGTACTGCAGGTATTGCGCCGCAGCGCCATAGCTCAGGCTCCACCCATTGAGATTTTTATTGACTTCCAGTCGCAGTTTGTTTTCTGTTTCTGTCGCCAGGGTTTTCAATCGCAGGTTTGCCGGATCGCTTTCATCATTGAAATCGAACTTTTCAACCCGATTATCCAACAGATTTCGGCTTGCAGAAAGCAAAAAATACCCGTTGCTGATCGATCGCCTGTAGCTCGCTCCCACAGCATAGTTTCTCTGCCGGATCGAAGGCACCTGGTTTAGTGTGTACAGTTTTTCCTGTGTGGGTGTTTTAATCGTTCCAAACCCAAACTGATCAATTGCTCCCACGCCCAGAAAACTGATGGTCGATTTACTGTCGGGTTTATAAGTGAGCTTGTATTGAAAATCCCAGAAATTGGGACGAATGGGCAAGTCGATCAAAGAAAAAAGCAGTTGCAGATAACTTCTTCTTACCGATGCGAGATAGGTGAGTTTTTTGTTTTTGCCGATCGGTCCTTCCAGCGTTGCGGCCAGTTCGGTGCCGCTCAGCCTGATATTTCCCTGTGTCTTGTTTGGATTGCCGGCTTTCTGCCTGAATTCAAACACACTGGACAACGCATTGTCGTATTTGGCGTTGAAGGCACTGGTGGAAAGTTTCACGTCTTCAATAAATGAAACGTTCAGGATCCCTGTTGGTCCACCGCCGCTGCCCTGCGTGGCGAAGTGGTTTATCACAGGAATTTCTATTCCATCCAGATAAAAAACATTTTCCCCCGGACCGCCGCCACGGATAATGATATCGTTTCTGAATCCGCCAACGCTACCGGAGGTGCCACCAACACCGGGCAGTGAGTTTACAACGCGGCTGATGTCAAAATTTCCACCGGGGTTTGCTTTTATTTCTTCTGAAGTCAGTCGCTGTACGCTCAGCGGTGTCTCGAGTGTGCCTGCCCTTGCGGATCTGCGGTTGCCGCTTACTATGACCTCAGCAAGTTGTGAGGCTGCACGCTGGAGTTCGAATGAAATTTCATTTTCGTTCCCTGAAGTAACTACAATATTAAATTTTACAAGATTTTCGAAGCCGACAGCAGATGCGGTAACCGTGTAAGAGCCCGTTGGCAAATTTGAAATTCGGTAACGACCCAAAGAGTCAGCAATAATGGATTTGGACGAAGGTTCAACAACGACTGTCGCCCCAGGTACCGGCTCTTTTGTATTGAAATTGGTGACGCTGCCTGCAATTCCACCGGTCGTCTGTGTGATTGCCTCCAGGTTGGCGAGAATGATCAGTAAAATAAAAATTGGTTTCATAAGACCTGATAATTACCAGCACTAAACAGCATCTATGCTGAATGGTTCACAGGCATTACGATTTGTGCCTGCCTTTTTCAACAAATAATACAATTGCGATTCCGGCCAGGTAGCAAAGGATATCAATCCACGAGAAGGTTGTGCCGATCACAGCCCTCGCCAATGAATATTTTTCAAGGCCTATCCATTCCACAAACCGGAAATATTGCAAAGTCTCCACCAAAAAAGAAAAGCATAAAGTGATTGTGGCAGCAGACCATACTGACAAATTTAAGAAGGTCTTCAGGACACAATAGATCAGTATTACAACCAGCACATCCCCGATATGCGGTCGGATGATAGTATCGTTGACAAAGACTGCGATCAGGACTTCAATTATAAATATGATAAAGGCCCAAATCAGATATTTATAGCGGAAAGTCCACATGCCTGATCCAAAAACTTTCATAATGTTGTCGGGATCGTGATCGTAAAAGTGGTTCCTGTTTTCTGGCCCGAACCATCGGTCTCATGTACCGATGTCACCGAGATAGTACCGCCATGACCTTTTGTAATGATATCGTAACTCATGCTTAGTCCAAGTCCAGTGCCCTGCCCGGTGGGCTTTGTCGTGAAAAATGGTTGAAAGATCTTTTCACGGATTTCCCGGGGTATACCGCTGCCGTTATCACTCAGCTTGATCTCTATTTGATTGATCAGCTTTCGGGTTTGTATTTGAACAATTGGCTTATAGTTTGCATCAGCGGTCTGCTGCTTTTCGCTCACTGCGTAAAATGCATTATTGATAAGGTTCAGAATCACGCGACCAATTTCCTGCTGAATCAGGTTGACGGTACCAATTGCCGGATCCAGGTCGGTCTCGAAGTGCGCATTAAACGATTTGTCCTTTGCACGGAGGCCGTGATATGCAAGTCGCACGTATTCTTCACAAAGTGCATTGATATCGACCTGTTCTTTCTGCATGGAGCCTGATCGGGAATGCTGCAGCATACCTTTTACAATAGAATCAGCACGCTTGCCATGATGATGGATCTTTTCGAGATTTTTGTCGATGTCGTTCAGGATTTCCTCCTGCTCCGTCGCTGTCAATTTCGCTTTGTCTGTTTTCAATTCTTCTATCAGCTCCCGGCTAACCTCGCTGAAGTTATTGACAAAGTTCAATGGGTTTTGTATTTCATGCGCGATGCCAGCGGTCAGCTCACCGAGCGAAGCCATTTTTTCAGAATGGATAAGTTGAGTCTGTGTCGACTTTAGATTGGTCAGTGTATCGTTCAAGAGAATATTTGCTTTCTGTTTTTGCCGGTTATTGCGGTAAAGATAAAAAGCGAGTATAGAGAATCCTGCCAGCCCACCGATAAGCAGGTTTGTTTTAATCTTCGTTTTATAGGTTTCTTTTTCAGTGACCATATCCCGCTGACGCTGGTCTTCTTCAAAGGTCATCATCTGCAGTTGCTGATTTGCGCGTGCACTGAAGAGATTGTCGTTTGATGCGCGATGTAGACGGAAGTATTTGAGCGTGCTGTCGGCATTGGTCGACTCATAACTGTCCATGAGCAATTTTGCGGGTTTCAACGCCAGTGTGCTCAGGGCAGTGGAATCAACCACATCAATGGATTTTCTCGCATAATAGCGTGCCGAGTCCATCATGTTGAACCGGTAATAATGTTCAGCAACTGCCTGATAGGAATCATTCATGTACCTTGACGACTGAGATTTTTCCGATTCGAGTATCGATCGTTTAAAGTACTGACCCGCTTCGGATTTATTACCCAACTTGCTATATGCTACTCCGATCGTTGTTAAGATATATGGAAGGGACCGGCCACCATCCTTGAGCTTTGAATATTCATCGTATGCTTTTTTGGCAAAGAACAATGCACTGTCTGGTCGGTTGGCATTGTTATATACCTGGCCCATATTCATCGAAGGCCAGTAAGCAAGAAACTGATTTTTCCCTTTCGCAATGTTTGCAGCTGCGTCCTGATATATTTGAATAGCCCGCTCATTCTCCAGCCTGTCCTTGTAAATATGTCCCATACGGTTTTGGGCATATCCAAGGAGAGATGGATGGCCGGTTTTTTCTGCCAGCGCAATTGCCTTGTGGTGGCAATCGAGTGCTTTGGTATAGTTGCCCGTCAACCGGTAGCCCTGCCCGGCGAAGCTCCATGCACTGCTTTCGGCAATCAGATCACTGTTTTCTTTGCCTATCAAATAAAGCTTTTTGTAGCAATCAAGCATCAGAAGGGGATAGGCCTCAATTTTTGTGAGGTATATACCCAGGATCTGATTAAATCGGCTTTCCGGGTCTGTTTGTTTTTTGTAGATATTGAGGATGGAATCAATTTCAGCTCTCGTTTCTTCAATGACATTTTCCTGACACCAGCCGGAAATGGAGTATGACATCATCAACAAAACGAAAGTTGCTACCCTCATTTTAAATAGGCAATTTTATGATAAATACCGAGCCTTCGCCTGGGCTGCTTTCAACGTTTATCTCACCGCCGTGCGATTTCACGATATCATAGGTCAGACTTCAGAGGAGCGTCGTGTAGGG
>JACMLD010000056.1 GCA_014379785.1 Chitinophagaceae bacterium | reverse complement strand
TAGACATAAAGTGGGCGCTTTTTATCAAGATATTTTGTTCTTTCTTCAAACTGTTTCTGATCGGTCCAATCCGCCAGCAGCGCATTTTTTATATACCCGGTTTTATATTCTGCAGCCGTTCTTACATCCAATAACTGGATAGCCGGTTTTATTATTTCTTTTTCGAACTCGTCTGGTTTGATGGCCTGGCCCGCTGATGTCAAAGTTGAAAGAATCATCAGCAGCAGGAGGGTCGCGATTCGGTTAGCTTTCATAGTTGATAAAGGTTCTTATGGCGGTTCCGTTTTCATGCAGTTCAATGGCTGCATACGCTGGTGCAAATTCTTGAAATTTCCCTTTCCACCAGTTGCCTGAAACAGCGCCGTTACAAAAATATTTCACTCCCAGATAATCCACTTCGTCCTGCAGGTGTATATGTCCGCTGATACATACTTTCACCTGCGGATACTGCGAAAACAATTTTTTTATGCGGAAGAAATCACTGTGCATGAGGTTTCTCTGAATCTTGAGATCGCCGTTGGCTTCTGTTTTGTCGAAAAATAAACCCGCACAGATTGAAAGAATGGGAATATGAGATACAATACAGACATGGTGGGCAGGGGGCACCTTTGCCAGTTCGCCGCTGAGCCAGCTGAACTGGTCCTCATCCAGTTGTCCGATATAACCACCTGCGGGATTGAGTTGCGTGCTATCGAGTACCATAAAATGCCAGAGGTCTTTCTGAAAACTATAAAACCTTCCGGGCATTTTTAATTCATCGATGGCCCACTGTTTTCCATACAACCGATCCTGATCCTCACCTGATTTTTCTTTTATGAACCAACCCCAGACATCGTGATTGCCGATGGCGTGATGGATCTCATGTTTGTTTTGCGCAGCAAGTATTTTTTGATAAAGCGCCCACTGGGCCTTTGTCTTTTCTTTGTCCACTGCAAGCGCATCCCATATGCAATCGCCGGTGTTGATGACGAAGTCAAATTTGTTACGTTCACCCGCAATACGTGCCAATGCCGCAGCCATGCCGGCTTCTGCTACTTTCTCTGCTTTCACATGAATGTCGGTAATGTGAGCAAAGCGTATCGTCTTTTTTTTCGGTGCAGCAAAAACACCGTCAAATGGCGACATGGATGCCGCTGTAATGATCGCTCCTGCTCCTCCCAAAAACGCACGTCGACGCATAGTATTAATTTCCACGAAAGTTAAACAACCCGGCGGAATTATTCATCGTCCTCTTCGTAATATGCATCCTGACTACTATTGAATATTGCTTCCCAGGCTTTGACCTTGTCCTCGCTCAGCAATTCCAGAATATCATGCACACCGTCGGATTTTCGCTTGAACTCCTGCACTTCGGCATCTTCGTATTTTGACAAAAAGACACAATGATCCGTGTCGAAATTAATTTTGATTAAGGTAATGGGGCTTTCCTCTTTTTCCTGTACCAGATAATAACAGCCTGTTTCCAGCAACGCATAAGAATACATACTTCACACATTTAAATGTTCACAATAATTCCGATATTTAATGGGGTAGAAGAGAATTAACAGGTCAGTTAAACGATGAACGTGGTTAGTCTGATTTCATCCGTTTGGAACACAAATTTATCGCTTTTTCGGTAGTTTAACGGGGGATAAGAGACATTGAGGGGGATTATTTTTCTTCGACTGGGTTTTCATTGGTAATCAATGAGATATGTCAGTCACCCCGAGCGTAGCCGAGGGGTCCCCAGCTATTTCACGAATTGTCGGCCGGGGATTCCTCCACCCACTCCGCTTCGCGGAGGGAGTCGGAATGACAGAGAAAACAACGAACTTTAAAACAAAAACGATTTCAAATGCGGAATGTAAAGGATATCATCGAAAGCAAACCGGAAGTACAGAATATCATCGCCCCGTCTGAACTGGTCATCAATGCCCTCACGGAAATGTTTAAAGTAAACCTTAGTTACCTGGTGGTAAAAGAAGAAGAAGAATACAAAGGCATTTTCTGTGAAAGGGATTACAGCAGGAACGTCATTCTAAAAGGCAGGACCAGCGACAAGACAAAAGTTGATGAAGTAATGACCACAGATTTGCCGGTAGTAAAATTATCCGACAGCGTGGAGCATTGCATGAATCTCATCAACAGCCAAAAATCGAGATACCTCGTAGCGCTCAATGGCGACAGTTCTTTTGCAGGCATCATCACCATACATGATTTGCTGAGACAGGTGATCGCCAGCAAAGAAGACGTTTTTGACGATAAGCTTACTCAGAAGTTGATAGACCACGACGAGAGCGGTAGAATATATTAACGGTGACTTTCATAATAATTTGCGTGAACAGCCTGCGAAAGCAGGTTTTTTTCTGCAGTAGAAAGTTTGGTTTCCTCTGTCTGTCCCACCACATCCTCCAATTGTTCCGCAGTCCTGATGCCCACAATGGCCGCACTGACAGCGGGATTGGAAAGCACAAACTCTATTGCTGTTCTCGACGCGCTCCGCTTTTGTCCGGATATGGAGGCGACTATTCTGGC
>JACMLD010000498.1 GCA_014379785.1 Chitinophagaceae bacterium | reverse complement strand
GAAACCAATTATTGAGAAACTCCCGGTTTCGGGAAATCATTCATTTCTCGCATGTACCTACCGGACACCAAATTTTGAAGTACCCTGGCACCAGCATATTGAGTTCGAACTCCTTCTTTTTACGGAAGGAGACGGCGTTGCTTTTGTGGGCAACTATGTAGGAGAATTTACGACAGGCGACATTTTTTTTCTCGGGAGCAACTTGCCGCATACATTTCAGAAAGACAACAAGGAGATGATGACCAGCGCCGTGGTGGTGCAATTCAGAGAAGATTTCTGGGGAGAAGGGTTTCTTGCGCTGCCAGAGTCTGCGCGTATCAGAGAATTGTTTGAAGTGGCTGCGGGAGGATTGAAGTTGAATGAAAAGCTGCGGCGGCGCCTGTTCCCTCTGATGCAGGATATGGAGATGCAAAGCGGGTTTAAAAGAGTGATACGCTTATGCGAATGCCTCGAGATGATCGCAACTGCCAGTGATTATGAGATAGTCTCTACGCAGGAAGTAAAGGCATACAATGCCAAACACAAAGAGAGGCTGGATGCTGTTTTTCAATACAGTCTCGACAATTTCCAAAACGGTATCACGCTTGAACAAATTGCATCCTGCGCGGGTATGAGCGTGCCGGCATTCTGCAGCTATTTCAAAAAAAGCACAAAAAAAACCTATATAGATTTTCTGAATGAAATCCGTATAGGTTATGCCTGCAAGGCACTGATCGATACACGCCAGAATATCGAATCGATATGTTATGAAAGCGGATTTAATACTCTTGCCAATTTTAACAGACAATTTGCACGGTTAAAAAGACAGACTCCATCCGCTTATAGAAAACGTTTTGTAAAACAGGATGAAAGATAAATCTCATCAAAGAATAAAGTCCGTACTCAGAAAATTCGAGTCCCTGTTATTGACGATTTCATTTATCAATGATTTATTCAAGGCATCCATCCTGGTAGTTACCAGCGAACGGATGGAGAATGCCCTGAGCGCATCTGTCACCGATAATGTGCCTTCCGCACTGTCTTTTCTTCCTGTAAAAGGAAAAGCATCCGGACCGCGCTGACACTGACTGTTGATGTTTACCCTGCTCACCAGGTTTACAAAAGGATCGATCAGGCTGGCGATTTCTTTCGAGTCTGTACTGAAAATACTGACCTGCATGCCGTGCGGTGAATTTATCTGGTATTCGATGGGCTCTTCTATCGACTCATAAGGCACTATGGGAACAACAGGACCGAACTGCTCTTCAATAAACAACTTCATCTTATTATTGACCGGATAAACCACGGCAGGAAAGACAAATGACCCATTGGTATACCCGCCGTTTTCATTAATCACTTTTGCACCGTTTGCAATTGCATCGTCGATACACTCCTTCAGATATGCAGGTTTGCCTGGTTCGGCCACCGGCGTAATGCTAACCCCTTCCTGCCATGGCATACCGCATTTCAACTTCGAAACTGCCTCGCTGAACTGCCGGTTGAATTCGTCGGCAATTGTTTTATGAACAAAGATGATTTTGATTGCCGTACAACGCTGCCCATTGAATGAAAGCGTGCCGGTAATACACTCTTTGACCGAAAGCGGTATATCTGCCTTGGCGGTAACAATGGCCGCATTCTTTGCATCAAGACTCAAAACAGCCCTCAAACGGTTGATCTTGGGATGCTGCTTTTTGAGATCATTGGCAACCTTGCTTGAACCGATAAACGCCAGCACATTGACCTTTCCAGTGCGCATCACAGGCGGAATCACATCTGCTCCCCTTCCGTAAACGGTGTTCACCACACCCTTTGGAAATGAATCGCGGAATGCTTTCAACAGAGGATAATGAAGCAGGGAACCGTGCTTGGGTGATTTAAACAACAAAGTATTGCCCATCAGAATGGCAGGTATCAGCGTGGTAAATGTCTCATTGAGCGGATAATTG
>JACMLD010000497.1 GCA_014379785.1 Chitinophagaceae bacterium | reverse complement strand
GTTCGTCGAATAAAGGAGTCCAGTTACCACCTGCGTTTTCTGTTTTCCAGACTCCGCCACTTGCGGTGGCGAGGTAGATAATGTCGGGGTTTGTCCACACAGCATCGATTGAGGTGACTCTTCCGCTCATACCGGCGGGACCGATATTTCGCGGCTTCCAGTTTTTGAAGTGTTCGAGCTTTATCTGGTTCGATGCGGGCGCTTTGGAGGCAGTCTGCTGGGCAGAAGCTTTTTGCGCAGTGGCAGCCCTTTGTGCATTCAGTGTTGGGGCAAGGAAAAGCAGGCCGGAAACGGCTAGAAAAGCAGCTTTGTTAGTGGTCATGTATGCGTGTTTGAACACGGAAATTAAGTATTCCGCGCTCTATTTTTCCTGTTAAGAGAAATATAATTCACGGAACCTGCTATTTTTATAGCCCTGATTCTTCGTCTGTTTCAAAAAAAAGACACTACTTTTATCAAAGTTTCAACATTAAATCTCATAAAAATCATGAAAAAAATTATCTCACTTACCCTTGCATCCGCATTTGCCCTGGCTACCATCAGCACCCAAGCACAATCAAAATGGACGCTCGACAAATCGCACTCCAACGTCCGCTTCTCCATTACCCATATGGTAGTATCTGAAGTGGAAGGTTCATTCAAGAAATTTGACGGCACAATCCAAAACGCAAAAGAAGATTTTACAGATGCGAAAATCAATTTCACCATTGACATCAATTCTGTAAACACAGACAACGAAAACAGGGACAAACACCTGAAAAGCGACGATTTTTTCAGCGCAGAAAAATTTCCTGCGGCAAAATTCGAGAGTACCTCCATCACACTTGTAAGCGGAAACAAATACAAGTTGGTCGGCAACCTCACCATCCGTGACGTAACCAAACCAGTTACTTTCGACGTTACATACGGAGGAACAATCAAGACTGCCCGCGGACAGAAAGTGGGCTTCAAAGCAACAACCACCATCAACCGCTTCGATTATGGTCTGAAATGGGACCGCGCAACAGAAACCGGCGGACTCGTAGTGAGCAAAGAAGTTGAACTTGTTGTTAAAGCTGAGTTCGATCAGGCAAAATAAGATTCGGATATATTAGTTTAGAGTTCAGAGCGTTTAGTTTATCTAAAAACTCTGAACTTTTTCTTTTTAAACAATTACTTATTTTCATGCCCATGAAAAGTTTCCTGTTGTTTGCCTGTGCATTTGTCATTTCTTCGTCCCCTTCGTTTTCGCAGGCGAAAAAAGAGTTCAGAGGAGTGTGGATCGCCACAGTAGACAATATTGACTTTCCAACCCGCGGCAATTTTAATCCTGACAGTCAGCGCGCAGAATACATCCGCATCCTGGACATGCACAAGAGAAACGGTATGAATGCGGTGGTTGTCCAGGTCAGACCCGCAACGGACGCCTTCTATCCTTCTCCCTACGAGCCCTGGAGCGAGTGGCTCACCGGCAAACAGGGCAGGCCGCCTTTTCCATATTACGACCCGCTTCAGTTTATGATCGACGAGGCGCACAGAAGAGGCATGGAATTTCATGCATGGTGCAATCCCTACCGCGCGGAATTCAACATTGGTAAATCATCTATCTCTCCTACACATATCACAAGAATGCATCCCGAGTGGTTTCTAACGTACGGGGACAAACGATACTTCGATCCGGGAAACAAGGAAGCGCAAAAATTTGTGGTGAATGTAATCAGGGATATTGTGAGCCGCTACGATATTGACGCCATTCACTTCGACGATTATTTCTATCCCTATCGTATTGCAGGAAAAGAATTTCCAGATTATCTCAGCTTTGAAAAACATGGCAACGGTCTGAGCAGAGACGACTGGCGCCGCTCCAATGTAGACAGCGTCATTCTTGCCCTTTCACGCGCCATCAAAGAAGAAAAAGAATATTGCCGGTTTGGAATCAGTCCATTCTGCGTCTGGCGCAACGACAATAAAGATCCGGAAGGCAGCGCCACAAAAGCTGGCATGACCAATTACGACGATCTCTATGCTGACATCGTGCTCTGGCTGAAAAAAGGCTGGATTGACTATGTGGCCCCACAGTTGTACCTGGAGTATGAACATCCAACCGTTCCATTTGACGTCATTCTCGACTGGTGGAGCAAACACACCTATGGCAAGCATTGTTATATCGGCCTTGCGATGTATCGCGCAAATTCAAATGCAAACTGGCGCAACAAAAAGCAGCTCCCAAAGATGATCGAAGCTGTCAGAAACACGCCAAACATGCACGGGACGGTATTTTTCAGTAGCAAGTCCTTTGTAGGAAATCCAAACGGCTGGAGCGACAGTCTCCGTCTCAACTACTTTAAGGATCCCGTTGGAGTACCCTCCATGGAATGGTTGCCTGCTTTGCCCGAATATGTAGAGGCTGATAATTAATCGGCAGAACCGCGGACTTTATCCAGCAGGGAATTGAGGTACTTCGCCTCATCGCTGTCGATATTGTTGAAAGTGGCATCCAGCTCGTCCTGGTTGACATCCATTTTTTCAAGCAGGGCCATGCCTTTTTCTGAAATGGTCACATCCACCAGTCTCCGGTCTTCTTTGCAGACCACTTTTTTTACCAATGCTTTCTTCTGAAGGCGGTCAACGATGCGACTGGTATCGCTCATCTTGTCGAGCATCCGCTGTCGGATCTGAAGGGTGGAAAGCGGCTCGCCGGCTCCACGTAATATTCTGAGGATGTTGAATTGCTGTGAGGTGATGTCGAACTGATCCAGCCATTTCTTCATTTGTTCATTCATCCAGTTGTAAGTGTAGATGAGGTTGATGGTGGCTTTTTGGTGTTCACTCCTGAATTTACTTTGATTGATGTCTTTTTCAATACTCATAGGTGGTTCTTTGGTGGAAAGGCAAATGAATTTAGCAAAATTAGTCGTTCCACACTTTTACTCCTTCGCTGCAATTTGCGCATATGTCGATGTTTTTCCGGCTTTGCATGATCTCTTCACGGAAAGCAGTATACTTTCCATTCTGCCAGATTTCTTTAAATGGCTTTCCTTTCAAATCACCCAGCTGATGCTGTGCATCCTTGTCGAAGCAACACGGAACCACCATTCCATCCCACGTGATCACCGGCGAGTGCCAGAGTCTCCAGCAATGATTCTGGAGAGAATTTTTTGATTCATATCCTTTGTCGGTACGGCGATACCGGCTGTATTTGTCGATCGATGGAATCAATTGATTCGGATCTTTTTCATAGTCATAGACCTGCGCAGTTTTGAACCAGACATCGTCCGCCCCGATATTTTTTGCGAGCTGTTTTACATCTTCGATCTGGTGTTCATTGTGTTTCACCACCAGGAATTGAAATATGATAAAGGGGGTTTTGCTTTTCAGATCTTTTTTTGCTTTTACAATGTTCCTCGCTCCTTCCAGTACTTTTTCCAGCTTTCCTCCTACCCGATACTGCTGGTACACTTCCTGTGTTGTGCCGTCGATGGATATAATCAGCCTGTCGAGCCCGCTTTCCACCGTGCGCCGGGCATTTTCTTCGGACAGATAATGAGCATTGGTGGAAGTAGCCGTATAAATTTTTTTGGAAGACGCATAGCTCACCATATCCAGAAAGCCTGGATTCAGGTAAGGCTCGCCCTGAAAATAGAAAACCAGGTAAAGGAGTTCGCGGTGCATCTGGTCAATCGTTTCGCTGAAAAAATCTTTTTTCAGCATGCCGGTTGGTCGTGTGAATGCCCTGAGTCCGCTCGGACATTCCGGACAGCGCAGATTGCAACTGGTGGTAGGTTCAAATGAAATGGAAATTGGAAAGCCCCATTGGGATGGTTTGCCGCGCCACTTGCTGACATAATAGCTGCTCACGACCTTTATTGCGTTCCAGGCCCTCGCGGGGGTGATTTTCGACAAAAGGTTGAGGCTATCGGACAGGTTAAATCTTGACATCTTGCATAAAAGTAGGTCAAATCGCCAAATCAGTACTTTTGCGCAATGAGAAAAAAGAATATCGTGCTCAGAAGGGTGTTGGTGCAGGACTATGCAGCGGAGGGGAAATCGCTTGGAAAAGTGGAAGGGAAGGTGATTTTTATAGAAGGTGCGGTGCCGGGCGATGTGGTGGATGTGCGTTTAGGAAAGAATAAAAAAGATTGGGCAGAAGGGAAGCCGATTCATTTTCATGAGCTGTCTGCGGACCGTGTTACTCCGTTTTGTCCTCATTTTGGGACCTGCGGGGGCTGTAAATGGCAGATGCTGCCTTATAGTAAGCAGCTCGAGTACAAACAGAATGAGGTGGCTCAGAATCTGAGGAGACTTGGCAAAATTGACCTGCCGCCCCTCATGCCCATTCTGGGATGCAATGCCACGACGCTTTACCGGAACAAGCTCGAATTTACATTTAGCAATAAAAGATATCTCACCGACAGCGAAATCCAGGATACTGCATTCAAAGCAGAGGAGCACGCCATGAATGCGGTGGGATTTCACGTGCCCAGATTGTTTGATAAGGTGATTGACATCTATACCTGCTTTCTGATGGAGGAGCCTGCAAATCTTATCAGGAACACTGTGAGGGATTTTGCGCTGGCGCAGGGGTATAGTTTTTATGATATCCGCGCGCACAAAGGCTGGCTGCGCACAATGATCATCAGGCTGACCACCACCGGAGAAATTATGGTGAATATGTGTTTCGCATACGAAGATGCGACCGAAAGAGTGCGGCTCTTTGACCACCTGCTTTCAGTCGTGCCTTCGATCACCACAATGATGTATACCATCAACCCGAAGATGAACGATACCATTTATGATTTAAAACCAAAAATCTATACTGGCAGAGGTTATGTGCTGGAAAAACTGGAGCAATATTTTTTTAAGATCGGCCCGAAATCTTTTTTTCAGACGAATACGCGGCAGGGTGAAAATCTGTATACGGTAACCAGGGACTTCGCCGAACTAACAGGCAGGGAAACTGTTTATGATCTTTATTGCGGCACCGGCAGCATCGGTATCTTTTTGAGTAACTCTGCCGGAAAGGTGATTGGGGTAGAAGCGATTGCAGAAGCGGTGGAGGATGCAAAAGCAAACGCAGCGCTGAATAATGTCACCCATGCTGAGTTTTATGCCGGTGATGTGATAGAAGTGTGTAACGATTCTTTTTTTAGAAAACATGGCCGGCCGGATGTGATCATTACCGATCCCCCACGAGCGGGCATGCACGAAAAACTGGTGAAAAAAATCCTGGAAATTGCAGCGCCCACGGTGGTGTATGTAAGTTGCAATCCTGCTACACAGGCAAGAGATCTTCAGTTGCTCGATGCAAAATACAAGGTGATGAAAATTCAGCCGGTAGACATGTTCCCGCATACGCATCATATAGAGAATGTGGTGCAGCTCAAACTGCGCGGCACTGCGGAGGAATGATAAAAATTAGCGAACTTTGATTTTCTTTTGATTCAAAAAATTTTGGAATGGCAAATTTTGGAGGTGGCGGACTGGCGAATTTTCCCCCGGTGGTTAAGAATCTGCTGATCGCGAATGTGATTGTTTTTATTGCGCAGAAAATTTTTGCAAATCAGGCGATTCCCCTTGAATATTATGGCGCGTTGTGGTCGATCGATTCAGGAAATTTTAAAATCTGGCAGTTGGTCACGCATATGTTTATGCATGATCAGAACCTTTTTATACATATTCTGTTCAACATGCTAACGCTCTGGATGTTTGGGTCCAGCCTGGAGAATTTTTGGGGTGCAAAGCGTTTTCTCCAGTTTTATTTTATTTGCGGGATAGCAGCAGGTTGTGCCCAGTTGCTGATGACTACCGGCACCAGTTACGCAGTAGGTGCATCGGGTGCCGTCATGGGCGTCATGGCAGCCTTTGCCTACCTGTTTCCGAATACCAGCCTTTTCATGATGTTCATTCCCATCCCAATCAAGGCCAAGTATGCCATTCCGGGCCTTATGCTGCTGGATATTTTTGGTGCCGTCAGTCCAAGGGCCGGAGACAACGTGGCCCATTGGGCGCATCTTGGCGGGGCACTGGCTGGTTTCATACTTGTACTGATCTGGAACAAAACGAACCGCAAAAATTTCTACTGACGGAACAATACAGCCTGTGGGCCGTTATCAATTCAGGGCAGGTAACCAACAACTATGAGTGTAGCAGAAGAAAGACGCACAAAAAAAGTTTTACTGGGCGAAGACAACAACTCCCTGGT
>JACMLD010000055.1 GCA_014379785.1 Chitinophagaceae bacterium | reverse complement strand
GGGTTGTCTGCCGGTCCGGTAAGAGATGTAAAACTTTTCTCCGGAAAACTGGTGGTGCTAAAAAATGATTCACTGTTTGTGCAGTCAGGGGTTTCGTGGACTCCGTTCTTTTCACCCGGCAGTCCGATCAGCAGCATCAGTGTTTCGGAAAACAAATTGCTGGTGACAGTCAGTGGACAAACCAATCCATCTGTGATAGTCGTGAATGCGGCAGGCGCGTCAGAAAATAACCTGCAACACGCTCTGCTGCGCATTCCTTTGCAGGCCAAACTCTGGCAGAATACAGTATGGGTGGCAGATTCAATATCCGGACTGGTGTCAGCTGCAGGCAATAGTTTCCGGCAGTTCCAACCCAACTCTCCCCAATCTTCACTTCCTGGCGCGATGGCTACCCGGAATAAGACAATCTGGTATGCAGCCGGCAGGGGGGTCGACCGCTTTCGCGATGAAGAGTGGAAAAGCTTTTCAGAAAAGAACACACCGCCGATAGCCAATATGCCCGATCTCCTGTCGCCTGCCATCAGTGCTGATGGGTCACTCTACGTCGGTTCCAACGGAGGGGGAATGCTGCAACTGAAAGAAGACGGCAGCGTTGTAATTTTCAGACAGGCATCACCGCTAGAGCCTTCGCTGAGTAACCAAAATCACTACCGCGTAACAGGCCTCGCCTTTGACACCGAAAATAATTTGTGGATAGCCAACAGTGGTGCCGCCAACAACCTGGCAGTAAAAAAGGCCGACGACAGCTGGCGAAAATTTTTCGTTCCGTTTACGATTCCCGATAACGCCGTTTCGCAAATCGTAATAGACGATATCAATCAGAAATGGATCATTGCACCCGGCAATGGATTGATTTGCTTCAACCACGGCCTCACCATCGATAACCCGGGCGACGACAGATGGAAAATGTTCAGGACAGGCAAGGGCTCGGGAAACCTGCCGGATAATGCTGTACTCTCTATTGCAAAGGATCGGAATGGTTTTATCTGGGTGGGTACGGCAAGAGGCATTGGCATTATTCAATGTCCCCAGGAAGTTTTTTCTCCCGCTGGCTGTGAGGCGATTTTACCGGTGGTGCAGCAGGATAATTTTGCAGGCTATCTTTTCCGCGATGAGAAAGTACAGGCGATCGCAGTGGATGGGGCGGACAGAAAATGGATTGGCACAGCAAACGGAGTGTGGCTGATCAGTGCTGACGGAGCAAAAACACTCGAAAGATTTACAGCAGGCAACAGCGTGCTGCTCGACAATAACATCAACTCAATCGCCATTGATGAGAAAACCGGTGAAGTATTTTTTTCTACCGCAAAAGGAATTTGTTCATACCGCGGAGCCGCCACGACCGGTGGTGAAAAAACAGAAGATCTGCTGGTCTTTCCAAACCCGGTTCCACCCGGCTACACTGGCACCATTGCCATCCGGGGTTTGGTGAAAGATGCTACCGTAAAAATTGTTGAATTGAATGGCAGACTTGTCTATCAGACAAGAGCACTCGGGGGACAGGCAGTATGGAACGGCAAAGATTACCTTGGAAGAACCGTGTCAACAGGCGTTTACCTGGTTTTGATAAGCGATGATTCGCGCAAAGAAAAAGCCGCAGCAAGGATTGTGTTTATAAGCAAATGAATATTCATAAGACCAAAGGCATCGTTTTACGCACCACCAAATACGGAGAAACCAGTCTGGTGGTTTCTGTATATACAGAAATGTTCGGCATACAATCTTACCTTATAAATGGCGTGCGCACGGTTTCAAAAAAAGGTGGCAGTAAGGCAAATATGTATCAGCCAGCGGCCCTGTTGGATCTCATCGTCTATCACAACGACCTGAAAAATCTGCAGAGGATAAAAGAGGCAAAATGGTCGCAACTGTATCAGCATATTTTTTCGGATGTCTGGAAAAATGCCGTATCACTCTATATGGTTGAACTGCTGCAAAAGACCATCAAGCAACCCGAACCAAACAGTGATTTGTTTCAGTTTATAGAAGACGCGTTTTTACATCTTGATGTAAGCGACATAAATATTGTTGCAAATTTCCCTTTGTATTTTGCCATGCACCTTGCTGGCTTTTTTGGGTTTCGCCTGGCGGATGATTATAGTCCGGACAAGTGTATCCTCGACCTCCGCGAAGGAGAATTTTTAAGCGAACATCCACTCCATCCACATTTTCTCGAGAATCAGTACAGCTATATCACATCGCAGCTGTTAAAGACCATGCAGCCGTCTGAGTTATCGGAAATAAAAATCAATCAGGACACCAGGCGCATTCTCATCAATGCATATCAATTGTTTTATTCACTCCATATTCAGGATTTTGGCACTATGAGAACGGTGCCTGTGCTGCAGGCAGTGATATCTTAAGCAATTCTTACCGAGGATTCCAGATCTTCGGACAAGATGCAGATGCCGGGCTTTTTTCCTTTTTCAAAACTGCCCAGATCCTGTTGCCAGTCCAGCATCTTTGCGCCATTTATAGTTGCCCATTGCAGGATTGTTTCGAGTGAAATCTGAGGAAAGTTTTTTTTGATGGTCTGTATTTCCTTTACAATGCTCAGATGCCAGTTGCTGCTGTAGCTGTCGGTTCCGAGTACAATCGCGGCATTGTGGCTTACAAACATTTCCACTGGCGGCAGTTTATTTTCGATGTAGAGATTGGCATTTGGACAAAGACAAAAACTGATTTCAATTCCCTGATCTGCCGCATAATTTTCTGCAAATGCCAGGTCTTCTTCGGTTGTACAGGTATTGTGGACGAGCAGGAGTTTTTGTTTTTTATTAAAGAAAGGCAGGTATGATTGCAAGCTTGATTTGCCTGTGATGGCAAATGGTGAAATTTCGTAACCAAAGATTTTAAAAAGTCTCAGGTATTCACCACCGCCGTTTTTATAGAGTTCATCTTCGGCCGGATGTTCCTGGTTGTGTATTGATATCAGCCGGCCCGCGGTGGCCTCATTGATGAGCCGGAATGTTTTTGGACTGATGGTATATGGCGCGTGGGGAGTTAGCACCGATCTGGATGGAACTGAAATACCTGAAAGATGTTTTTCGAGGACAGACAGGTAGTGAGCAAAATTTTCATCCGCCTTTTCATCGCTGAGGCTGAGGACTTCAATGAAACTCTGCCATCGGATTTTGCTTTTAGATTTTACGGGCACTGCATCCGCAGTATTGCAGATGTCTCCTACAGCAACGATGCCGTTGTTGTACATTTCCTGCTCAGCTTCTTTGATTCTTTGCTGAATCATTGCAGGGTCAAAACCTCTTTTTGTAACCACCGAGCAAAGAAACTCCGGCAGACCGGTATACGGAGGGATTACATCTTTGAGATGGCTGAGTTCGAGGTGGCAATGGGAGTTTATCAATCCGGGAGAAAGAATTCCGGTCATCATCTGTACATCATCTCCTGCATCCACTTCGTTGATGATGGCCTCTATGCGCCCGTCGTCTGCGGTGACCAATACTTTGTTTTCCTGGCTCAGGCGATATCCATCAAACAATTGTGTTGCCTTGTATTTTTTATATCCCATAATTTCCCGTGAGGGTGCAAAGGTAAAAATTTACAAGGTTTGGTTAGAGTGGGCGCGATGAGTTAATTTTGCATCCCTCGAAAGAGGTAAATATTATACATGTTAGACAAGCTGGAAGCAATAAAGGCAAAATTTACTGATCTGGGTGTTGCGCTCAGCAATCCGGAAATAGTGGGTGACAACAAGCGTTTTGGCGCTATGAGCAAGGAATACCGGGGCCTTGAGAAGATCGTGAACCTTTACGATGCTTACCGGCGGCTGCTGGACGATATCGCTTTCTACCGCGAGGCCCTGAATGGCGATGATGAAGAAATGCGGGAGCTTGCAAAAGCTGAAGTGGGTGGACTGGATGAGAAAAAGGAGGAGATGGAATCAGAGATGCGCCAAATGCTGATACCAAAGGATCCGCAGGATGAAAAAAATGCCATTCTTGAAATACGCGCCGGCACAGGCGGAGATGAAGCAAGTCTTTTTGCGGGGAATCTTTTAAGAATGTATCTCAAATACTGCGAGCGCCGTGGCTGGAAGACCGCGATACTTTCTGAAAACGAAGGCACGGTGGGCGGGTATAAAGAAGTTCAGGTAGAAGTAGTGGGGGACGATGTTTACGGTACACTGAAATTTGAAAGCGGTGTACATCGTGTGCAGCGCGTTCCGGATACAGAGGCAAGTGGTCGTGTGCACACCAGTGCTGCAACAGTGGCGGTAATGCCCGAGGCAGAGGAGGTGGATTTTGAGTTGAAAGAAAGCGATGTGAAAATGGAGACTGCCCGAAGCGGGGGCGCGGGAGGTCAGAATGTAAATAAAGTAGAAACGAAAGTGTTTCTGACGCATATTCCAACAGGTGTCGTGGTGGTTTGTCAGACCGAGCGTAGTCAGCTTGGTAACCGCGAAAAGGCAATGGTAATGCTCAGGACAAAACTTTATGAGGAGCAGGTCAGGAAGCACGAAGACGAAATAGCGCGTCAGCGTAAAAGCCTTGTGAGTACAGGTGATCGCAGTGCAAAAATCCGCACGTACAACTATCCGCAGGGCAGGGTTACCGATCATCGGATCGGGCTGACTCTTTATAACCTTGATGAGGTGCTGAATGGTGCGATCCAGGAATTGATCGACAAGCTGCAATTTACCGAGAATGCCGAGAAGATGTCGAAGCAGAATTAGGTTTGCGATGGTCTGGGTGCTGTTACCCCGGGCATTTAAGGTGCTGTCACCCCGAGCTTGTCGAGGGGTCCCCAGCTATTACTCAAGGTGTCTCAACTCCGGCCGGCGGGGGATTCCTCCACCCGCTCCGCTTCGCGGAGGGAGTCGGAATGACGGACTCTCCGCATTCTCCGCATTCTTCACATTCTCCGCATTCTCCGCATTCTCCGGATTCTAAAACAACTTCCCCTGACTACCGGGTCTCACAAAAAGACTCGTATCCAAGTCCCAGCGCTCGGCCTGGAGGCCATAAAGCTGGCTGTATTTGCGGTATTGCTGGGCGACCATCTCGGCGATATTTCCCTCACCACGCATACGCGTCCCGAACCTCGAATCGTTCACCGTGCCACCATGACCGTCTTCAATCATATGCCACACCTTATCGGCCCGATCGGGAAAGTTTTTCTGCAGCCAGTCGTGAAACAACAGTTTCACCGCGCCGTTGAGTCGCACGAAAGTATAAGCTGAAAATGTAGCGCCATTCTCACTGGCCGACTTCATTATTCTTTGCATCTCATGCTCATTTAACCCCGGAATCATCGGACCGAGCATCACCCCCATTCTTACCCCCAGATCACTCAATTCTTTTATCACTCTTATCCGCTGCAATCCCGTGGTGGTACGCGGCTCCATGACCCTCCTCAGCTTTTCATCGAAAGTGGTCACAGATATCAATATCGAGATCAAACGCTTTTGCGCCAGCTTCGCAATGATATCCTTGTCACGCAGCATCCCAGCATTTTTTGTAATCATGCCCACCGGCTGGTTGAACTCAAGACAAACCTCCAGCATTTTTCGCGTCAGCATAAACTTCTGCTCCGCGGGCTGATAACAATCCGTATTACCACTCATCGTGATGGGCATGCCCTCCCATTTGGGATGCATCAGAAATTTCCGCAAAAGCTCCGGCGCATTCTTTTTGACAATGATCTTCCTTTCGAAATCTAGTCCAGCACTATACCCCCAGTACTCATGCACATTCCGGGCATAACAATATATACACCCATGCTCACAACCCTGGTATGCATTCATGCTGTAAAACATACCGACGTCAGGACTGTCAACCTTATTTACGATCGATTTCGCCTCCTGGAAAATATACTGCGTGGCTTCATTCGTATCGGTCCACTCATCAATGCCCTCCACATGCTCTCGCACACGCTCATCTTTCAGAAACCTGTTTTTTGTATTTATCTGCGCACCTCTTCCCTTCAGGTACTCTTC
>JACMLD010000496.1 GCA_014379785.1 Chitinophagaceae bacterium | reverse complement strand
AGGCAAAATTTCAAAGCGCGTTCGAAAAGATCTCCGCTTTTATAAAAAAAGGATTTCCATAGTAGCAACCAACCCATCAGCGGACCGGCTAACAATATTTGCCCGATCAGGTATTCTATGGTGAATGAGAAACTGTATTCACTGGCATTTCTTTCAAACAAATGAAAATGTATCGAAGGCCAGTCGTGTGCATACTGCCAGAGTAAATGTGGTGCAAACAACAATGCTCCGAAAATGGCTGCCAGCCAGGCTCCGGGCTTTTTAACCAGAGAAAGGTTTGAAGCAAAGGTGAAGAAGATGATCAGGACGCCATGGTATTTGCTGTATAGCATCAGCGCCATGGCAAGTCCAAGTAAAAGTCCGTTTACGAGGGAGGATTTTCTTATAAATCTTTTATACCAGAGAAAGAACAGGGCGACAAAAAATCCCAGCGGTATATCGGGCACGGCAATGATTCCGCCCAGTTGCAGGAGGCCCATAGAGCATGCGATGGCAAAAAATAGTCCATCGTTTTTCGAAGGAAGCAAGCGGTAAATAATAGCCAGCGTTGCCGTACTCATAACGGCAATGATTAAACGCAAACCAAATTCATTCTGAAAAAGTCCGTATCCGGCTTTGATCACTAGTGCTATCATCGGCGGATGGTCATAATAACCCCAGTCGAGAAATTTGCTGTAAAGCCAGTAATAGGCTTCGTCATCAAAAAGTTCAGTTGCGGAGGCCTGCATCAGGTTGATCACCAGCCAGATGCCAAAGAAAAGATTGACCGCATTTTTTCTAAGAAACTCCATTCACGCAAAATTATGTTTGCAAGATATATCGCCCGGTCGCAGATACCGCTTTTTGCAGTCTTTCATCATAATCGCCGCTGATATCTACCCAGGGAACTGCCTGATTGATCATGATATCTTTGTAAATATGGTATAGCTTCTGACGGTTTTCAAGATCGGGATACTCGCGCAACTCGTCTTTTACCCAGGGAAGATCAGTATTGCAGAGCAGGTAGAGATCATATTTCCGTTCGGCAATCATGTCGAGGATCCACTGATGGCAGTTGTTGAATACAAACTCGCACCAGACTTTCATCACATACATATCGGTGTCAATGACAAGAGCTGGTTTTCCTTCTGCCCTGGCGGCATACTCATCTTCTAGTTGCAGCTGACCCCGGGCGATTTTGAGGAGATCGGGATAAGAATAATTCATGCCATGTTTCAGCAAATACGCGCGTGCATACTCCGGGCACCATAATGTGTTGAGGTGCTCGGAAAGCTGTTCGCATAGTGTGCTTTTGCCTGTACTCTCCGGACCGATGACTACAATTTTTTTTAGCATATCAGGGTTGTGGTGAATAACGCCTGGCAATGGCTCTTTTCCTCCATTCAATCAAACCCATCACCGCCATTACCAAAAGTATGAGATAGTAAACACTGGTAACGACAAACTGTTTGCTGAAGTACAAGGGAATGGATGCAATATTGGTAGCGATCCACCAGTACCAGCTTTCCACTTTTTTCCTGGCCATAAGCCACATGCCCGTAAAGGCGGTCGCCGTAGCAAACGCATCGGCCCAGGGTATGGCACCTGGAGAAAAAGAAGTCTTCAGATAAGTGAGTATGGAAAAGACAACCACGTAAAATGCTGCGAAAAATGCAAGCTGGGTCAAAACTTCTTTTCTTCCTGAGAATGTAATTTTCAGAACGGTATCGTGGTGCTGGTCGCGCCGCTCCCAGAGTACCCAGCCGTAAATGCTCACAATGGTATAATACAGATTTACGCTTGCTTCACCATACAGGTGAACCTGGCTACTTAGAAAAACATAAATAATGGTATTTACGAGGCCGACCGGATAAACCAGGATGTTTTCAATCCGGCTGAACCAGACACTCGCGATGCCTGTGATGACGGCAATGTATTCGAGCCAGCTGTTATTTTTTTTGCCTGAAATAAACTTATCAAGGAGCGACTGCATCTGTAATTTCTAAAATTACTCTGCTTCGGCAACAACCTCTTTCAATTCCGGAATCATTCT
>JACMLD010000495.1 GCA_014379785.1 Chitinophagaceae bacterium | reverse complement strand
GGCTTTCTGGAGGTATTGAATGCTGAGCTTCATTGGCGTCAGCGGATTCTTGATCTCATGGGCCACCTGTCTTGCCATTTCCCTCCAGGCTCCCTCCCTCTCACTTTTTGCAAGCTGCGCAGCACTGTCGCCAAGCTTGTTTACCATCTTGTTGTATTCCTTTACAAGTCCCCCAATCTCATCATCCCGGTTCCACGGTATCTCTTCATTGGTTTTTCCAAGGTTGATATCACGCATTTTCTCACCAATGAGAATAAAGGAAGAAGTAATCCGGTTGGTAATCACCAGGGCAATGGCGCCGGCAATCAGAAATATGAAGGCGTTGAGGTTGATGATTGTGACAAGAAAGTTGGATATCTCCCGTTTAAGCTCCTTCTGCGAATCAAATGAAGGAATGTTGAGAAAAGCATACGCCACACCGGAATCACCTCGTACAGGGCTGTAGATGCTCTGGTACTTTACTTTGGCGATCCGTTCTTCATTTATAAACTGTACCAGGTTTTTATGCCGCAGATTATAAAATGCCCTGGGGTTCATTTTTTCGCTCAATATCTGCTTGTTGTAAACAAAGAGATTTGAAGAGACGACGAGATCTCCCTTGAGATCATAAAAGTTGATATCGGTGCCATGTATTTCCGCTACTCTTTTTGCCATCAACTCCAGCTCTTCGTTCTGACCGGTTTCATACAATTTCACCAGGTCATCAAAGGTCTCGTGCCGGCCGATTTCAGTCTGCACCTGTTTGTTCATGATCTGTATGGCCTTGCTGAGTCTTTCCAGATTATTACGCTCGTAACGATTGATAAAGAACACAATCGTGGCAATACCGATCACAATAAATGAAATGAGCGTAATCACAATGAAGGTGCCATGTATCTGCGAACGCAGATTGACCTGGAAAAACTGCCGGAGCAACTGCCTTTTCAGTCTGGTAGCGATGAGTATGGTGATCACCCGGAACAATGCCAGCAAAATCAGGAAGGAGCTGAACAGATAGGCAAAGAGTGTAATCGCTTCTATCAGGTAGTGGTCCTTTCTTGCAATGACGACCACTTTGTCGCTGTCGCGATACCATAGTTCGTCATACCCATTTTGTTTTCGCTGCACAAATTCCGCTTTCGGTATCATAGAATCTGCGAGCCTGGTAGGGAACTGGTATTCGTTGTAATACTCTTTCAGGTTTCCTCTGTCATAGACAGCATAGGTATAGTTGGGGGGATAGTCGTTTTTCGGTCGAAACAATTCCGGAATGAGGGCATCGTTTTTATATCTTTTGTGCTCTGATAAAACAAAGAAAAACCCGATCGTCTTGCCAGATGTGTCCGTCACGGCTTTCCGGAAGATATAAGAAAACTTGTCATAGGATGTTTCGAAGTAGCGGAGATCCGTTACGTTTGTTGGCCTGCCTTCAATTCTGAAAATCGTATTGAGCGTGTCATATGATATTGGGTCTTCGTTGTAGAGTGGACGGGGATTTTCTGAGGAGTCGAAGGTATAGATCCGGGTATCGTACTTACTGATATAGGCGCTGAAGTTTTTATTGATAAGGCTGTCTTTGAGATACAGGTTTGAAGACTGCATGGTAAACCGCTCAAAGTTGGGATATAAAAAATCATTGTCGAAATAAGTCAGTGCAATGCTAAGTAGTCTTTCACTTGATGGATCGGATTGCGTGGAGAGTTTCTCTGCGGTTCGTTTTCTTAACGTCAATTCGATATTCTGATTTGCAAGGACAATGATGGTAGAAATGGATGCGGAGAATACAAAGAGCCATACCAGCACTTCAGAAATGGAGAGTCGGAAGTTCCATCCCGAATACATCTGCTGCTGCATAAACCACGAATATCCGAGCAACCAAAGCAACACATAGATATTCAGTTCAACAAATGAATAGTCTTTTACCACACTCAGCAACAGCAAACCCGCTACCGAGATCACGATATAAAGAATGTATTTTCTTACCCTGATGAAATTGGTGATGAGTTGTATGATGGTCTGGGAGAGAAAGAAATAGCTCAGCGACAAGGCAGCCAGTACGATGAAGCCCACAAAACTGTATACATTCAGGCTAAAAAACTCTGTTACGTTGAAAGAAATCCTGGCATCGGAGATCAGGCTTTTGATGATGCCGGCGAACACAAAGGTGGTCGCGAGCAGAATCAGTATGGGCACCAGAAGCAGGGTCCAGTACAGTATTTTGTTTACCGGAATGAAAAATTTCTTTCCGCCCGCCTCCTGCCGGATAAAAAGGACAATCCAGCAAAAAAGAAAAGAGTTTATCAGCAGGTCCCCCAGTGAGTTCAGCACTTTGCTGGAACTGTAAATCGCGGGATCAAACAGTTCGAAGTCCTGCACATTGATCAGATGCGGAAAAAAATAGGTGAGGCTTCGCAGCAGAAAGATGATTCCGATGAGTAAGAAAATGCCATGCAGATATCCGAATCTGTCGGACACATACTTGGCCACATTGTGGACTACCATCAAAAGCAACAGCACTGCAATCACGTTGAGTGTAAGTGTGAGCCAGTTGCTGCCATCGCTTGCGTCGACCGAATTTGGTTTGAGGTAAAAAAGGACTTTACCTGTTACGCTTCTCACGGGGTAAACCGTAGAATAGTCAGTAATGGAAATGTATTTCTCTGCCTGCGGATAGTTTACGAATTCCCGGCGCAGGTTATCGTTCTCAATAAAGTATTCTTTTCTGACTGGTATCAGTGAGACGGCAATCAGCTTCTGATTGTTTGCAAGCGTCAGTCTTCGCCTCACAAATTCGTATTGCCCGTTGCGCAGCTGAGCCATCCGGTTTGCTTCCTTTCCCAGCAACAGGTCATTGCCGGGAATTGCGAGCTGATTGTTCCAGAACTGCAAATCGATGGTTCCGAAGTCGTCGAGATAATAAAGAAAAACGCCGTAGTCTTTCTTGACCAGGAGGTCCAGTTCTTTTTCGCTGTATTTCTGTTCCGCCAGGTTCTGCATCAGGGCGGTATTTTTCAGCAGCGCTTCGAAATCCTTCTCCTGCTTCTGAATATCGGCTTCTATGTTTTTACGCAGGTACCTGGCTGAGGTAGAAGAAAACCAGTAGTTGTCGACTATGAAGGCGATCGTAAAAAACCATCCCGCTCCCAACAGGAAGAATGCATTTTTTTTGAAGAAAGATTGCAGAAGTTGTTTCAAATGCGGGGAGTTTGCTTTTTGATGCTGTTCCAGAGTTCGTCCATTTCAG
This sequence comes from Chitinophagaceae bacterium, assembly GCA_014379785.1. Classification (GTDB taxonomy): domain Bacteria; phylum Bacteroidota; class Bacteroidia; order Chitinophagales; family Chitinophagaceae; genus JACMLD01. Next base: position 778 of record JACMLD010000495.1, on the reverse strand, counting down.
AAAGTGTCATGTCTGCGAGACCCTTTCCCTGGGCCGTTGCCATTTCTTCCATTTTGGTAAAGCGGCTGATAAATTTCTTATTCGTCCGCTCGAGCGCATTTTCGGCATCTATTTGCAAAAATCGTGCATAATTGACCAGCGAAAAAATAAGGTCTCCAAACTCTTCTTCGGTATGGTTGCTGTCATGGGCGTTCATGGCCTCTTTCAGCTCCTCCATCTCCTCTTTTACTTTTTCCCAGACCTGTTCCTTGTTATCCCATTCAAAACCCACCTGCTTTGCTTTTTCCTGCAGTCTCATGGCTTTGATCATGGATGGCAGAGAAGCAGGTACGCCAGACAGTATGGACTTTTTGCCTTCTTTGAGTTTTAGTTTCTCCCAGTTCTGTTTTACTGCTTCGTCGGTCTCGGCCTTCACATCACCGTATACATGTGGGTGTCTGCTGATGAGCTTTTCCGCTATGCCATTCAGTACTTCGGGGAGAGTGAACTGGTTTTTTTCGCTGCCGATTTTTGAGTAGAACAAAATATGCAGCATCAAATCTCCGAGTTCCTCTTTTATGCCGGGCCAGTCTTCTTCAGAAATAGCATCCGTCAGTTCATATAATTCTTCAATGGTCAGTTGTCTCAGTGAAGCGATGGTCTGTTTGCGATCCCATGGGCATTTTTCTCTCAGTTCGTCCATGATTATCGCCAGTCTCTGAAACGCCGCTGCTGCTTCTTCGTGCATAACCCTGTTTTAGATTTGATAAACGGAAAGAATTGTAAAAATGATAAACAG
>JACMLD010000494.1 GCA_014379785.1 Chitinophagaceae bacterium | reverse complement strand
ATCCTCTCTTTTATTCAATACTTCTGGTTCATACAATGTTGCGGATGACCAGGTATGAGACTGACGGATATCGAGCTCTGTAATGTGTTTCAGTTTTCCATCCCAGCGGCATTCGCGCAGTTCGCCGTCATTGTAAAGTATCACCGTAAAGGGTTCGATGCCTTCAAGATCGGCATTTTCATACCCCCGAAAAAGGTCTTCGGACACAAGGATATCAAGAAGCATTATACCCCTGCTTTTCCGGTAAGGTGGCTGATGCACATGTTTCACAAAACCCCCATTCAGCAAAACAGCAGCTTGTCCGCGCTCCGTCAGGCCAATCCATGTGCCGCCGGCGTGACCATCGCGCGGAAACAGCAATTTCTGACCTTTGATGGTATATAATTTGGGTTCAACCGCTCTGGACCTCAGCTTTTTCTCATCGCGGTTATGGGTGATAAATACCCGGTCACGATAAGGAATAAAAGTTACTGTGCACATTCCTTGCGATACTTTATGGTAGAAGTGGCTACGCCAAAGCCGTCGGGAATTTCGAGATCTGAAACTTCCCGGATGCCGACCTTGATCAATGCCATATGATGAATAGTGTGTTCGAGATTATATGCGATCTCGCGGTGATAATTTGTATCAAAACGAATTAAATCATTGTCATCCTCATTGTAAGTAGCCTCTAAAAACAATGCTTTATTTGGTTTATTGAGATCCGCATATACTTTTTTAAGGAGGTCGCTGGCAAAGTCTTTTTCGGTTTCAATCTTCATATCCCTCTTCCGCTTTTCATAATTCACAACGCCCTGTTCATATCCGTCTTCCAGACAGATGAACATTTCTATGATATGTCTAACATGCTGTCCGATAGTCGCATTGGAAAGCGTTTGACTTGCATAAACATACTGGTCATTCGAGAGTTTTTCCAGCGTTCCACTCAATTGGACAAAAACATTCTGTATTGCTTGCTGCAATTGCATACTTATACTTGATTTGTGCTCAATAATTACGTGACCCCAATGGCAACGGATTTCTAAAAATAAGGATAAAACATTAATTACAATACTGTTATAGTATTGCTGGCTATAATTTCTACTTTGAAAGAACACGGGTCACCAGGATGATGCTGACATTGACATTATCACTCATTACCAGACTGTTACCCCCAACCTTGAATTGTCTTCTGTCGAGCTGAAACTGAGTTTCAAATCTCATGCCGTCCGCAACGGTAGTGGCTGAAAAAGGAAGATCTATTTCTTTGGTGATGCCCCTGATGGTGAGGCGACCATGCGCGATATAACTCCCAGATTTTTCCCCAGCGCGAATCTGGGTGCTCTGGAAGGTCATTTTGGGATACTTTTCAACGTAAAAATATTCCTGTTTCCTAAGGTGATTGTCGCGGCCTTCCACACCAGTATTTACAGATGCGACATCAATACTCGCATCAATACTGGATTTTGCCAGTGCTGCCGGGTCAAAGATGACTTTGGCTTCCGGCGCCTTAAAAGTACCGTTGGTATTTACTCCAAAGTTTTTGATTGTAAAGGAGACCTTTGATTTCTCAGGGACCGTTTGGAGGAAGACGGGAAGTTCCCAAAGGGAAATGCTGATAAAAAATACTACAAAAATGCTATTGCGCATAGGCGTCGGCTTTTATTTCCATTGTCCGCCTCCGAAATATACAGCATACTGCGCACACCAGATCACAACAAATTTGTGAACGGCAAGGTTGGGATTGCCGGGAATATCATACAACTGATCTCCGGAAACCGACTTCAATTTGCCAAGGTTGATAAAATTCGAGGCGGACTGGTCCGTAGACAGGTAAACACGCAAGTCGGGCCCATTGTTGGAAGAAAATTTAGAAATAAACAGTTGAAGCTTGCCGTTGTCATTGTAAATCATTGCCTCGCCGTTTGCCTGGTCGCCGATGATCGTGCCCTGGGCGATCGTGGCACTTGCTATCACGACACCTTTTGGCTTGCCATCATCTACCGGGACTTCAGAACTGCCATTTTTCTTCGTACAGGCTGCTAATACGAGCAAGGCGATGAGTGCTGTAAAAAACGTTTTCATTGAAATAAATTTAAATCGTAGGTGATGCCGATGCCAAAATTGTTTGCCTTGTTTCTGAACCGATCATTTAAAGGTCCGCCAGGAATTTCCTGCTGGAAACCAGGGGGAGTCCGATACTCCACAAAAATGAACTGATAAACTGCTTTTACTGCGAATCGGCCTGACAGGTGATAACGAAGAAAGAATTCGGAATTGAGCGTCCCTTTGTCATGATCGCCGGTAAGAAGCAAATTGAAAGCGGTGGGTTTCGTTTCCGCTACTGTGAAATTTCCCTGCTGCCCCTTTGTAATGCCGGTAAAAATTGAACTGCTCTTTCTGCCTCCTGTAAAACCGATCAGGTCAATATTAAATCCGGCATACCATCTACTGGTAAAATGATATCCTGCGTTGATGGTTAAATTGAAGGAAACCGTAAGAGGTCTTTGCACCTGCAGCGTATCAAAGTGCTGCTCCTGCTGTCCTGCAAAAAATATTGCGAAAGGCGCCGTAAAAGTCCGGGTATATCTCGCTGGTCCGGCAGTGATAAAATCTTTTTTTACACCAGTATAAAAAGTTGTTCTTAATCCAAGTCCCGCCTCCAGTTTTTTTGCTTTTCCAATTTTTCGGTTTATCACGAGGCCGTAAGCAACCGTGCCCTGCGCACTACCGGCAGTTGCAGTAAGATCCATGAAGGAGTTGAGTGGTTTGCCTTTCCCCTGGGCAAAGCCCTCGGACGAAACAGCAACGAGCAGTATGAAAAGAATGGTTTTCATACTGCAGCTTTTTTCTTGCCTTCGATAATCATGATCAGCGCTCCGCAGCATACAAAGACAATCAATGCGTAGATAAACAACCATGGATCACCATCAAAATATATCCCGATTTTGGTGAGATGAAAAAAGATGGCGCCGGACATCAAACCCATGCCCAGCAAAGCCCCATACTTTGTTGTACGTGGGTAAAGAATCAAAACAGATGCAACCAGTTCAAATATGCCCGTTCCTATTCTTCCCCAGGGCTCCATTCCAAGAGCAGTGAAGAGTCGCACGGACTGCTCATGAGCAGTGAACTTAAAATACAAAGTCTGCAAAAGAATAACAGCAGAGACAATCCGGAGGATCCAGAGGATGGCAGGTTTCACGGTAGTTTTATTATTGTTTAATGATTTTAGACCAGTTCGCAGCAGCTTTTTGCTTAAGCACATTTTCGTTTTTATTCCAGTCCGTCAGCGTATTAGTAAAAAAGCGGTTGTAAAAAAGATTCAGCTTTCCATCAACAATCTTGAATGTTTTTGGATCCACTTCTACCTTTTCACCATTCAATCCCATAGCATATGCACACCATCCGCCAAATGCTGGCATAAACTGCTCCGGTTTTTTGCGGAAAGTCTCCCTGTTGGTTGCCGAGGAAAAATAATATGTTGCCCCATTATGATTCAGCGCAAACTGCTGATCGCCCTTTATGGCT
>JACMLD010000493.1 GCA_014379785.1 Chitinophagaceae bacterium | reverse complement strand
GGAGAATGTGGCTCGCTTCGCTCGCATGAATGCCCGTCATTTCGACGGAGCGCAGCGAGTGGAGAAATCCCCTGCCGTTTATACGAGTTTGAGCAATAGCCGGGGATTTCTCCACCCTCATCGCTTCGCGATGGGAGTCGAAATGACTCCCTCTCCACATTGCGCGAAGCGCATCACATTCTCCCTCATTTTTTCTCATCCCCACATTTTCTCATCTTTGCTTATGATTCACCCACTCTCCGAAGGCTCATTCACCATTGATAAATCGAAAGTATTTGTTCCGTTTGACGACCGGAAAGACGATCTGCAGAATAGGGCGGCGGGAAGTCTGTTGGTGGAAGTACAGCCATTTGTAGTGGTGACATCGGAAGATGTGCTGCTGATAGACACTGGCCTGGGATTCGAGACAAACGGCACGCTGCAGCTGCACCAGAATCTGATGGATGCAGGCATCAATCCCTCAGAAGTGACCAAGGTGCTGCTGTCGCACCTGCATAAGGATCATGCCGGAGGCATCAGCAAAAAAGATCCGATCAACGGCAGATCGGAGATTGCATTTCCGAATGCAAAATATTATGTTCAGAAAAAGGAACTCGAATTTGCTTTCAGCAAAGACTCGCCATCTTATATAAAAGAAGAGCTGGAGCCGCTGAAAGATGCGCCGAACCTGGTGCTGCTTGATGGCGACGGTGTGATAGACGGGTATATCAAATACGAGGTGACCGCTGCGCACAGTCCCTTCCACCAGGTGTTCTGGATTGTAGATGGCGGCAGAACGATTTTTTTTGGTGCAGACGATGCGCCACAGCTACAACAGATGAAAAGCCGCTTTGTAGCCAAGTATGATTATGATGGAAAGAAATGCATGGAGCTCCGGCAGAAATGGTGGGCAGAAGGCAATGCTGCAAAATGGACTTTTTTATTTTACCACGACATCAAGACCGGTGTTTACGAACCATAAAAAAATGGCCTGCTCTTGAAAGAGCCGGCCTAATTGCTAACCTATGAAAAACACTGGTTGAGTTATTTTTTTTAATTGCCTTTGTTCAGCCGCCTGTTCATCCTGCGCTCCTGCAACTCACGCTGAATATAATTTGTAAAATCTTTTTCAGACCTGAACAGGGTGTTGATCTTTTCGGCCGACAATGCCTTTCCAAATTCACCATTGTACTTTTTGCGGATGGTGAGAATACGGTCCTCCATATCAATTTCAGACAGATTTTTTTCTTTCTGCTCCTTGCGGATCCGAAGCAGTTCCGCTGAATAGGAATTATAGATAGGCCAGAACTTCTGAGCCTCTTCGGTAGTCAGATTTAATTTCTGTGTGAGATAGGCTATTTTCAAAGCCTGTATCCTGTTGCCATTTTTCGCGTCATCCTGCGCAAAACTGCTCAGAAGGGTAGAGAAGAAAATGGTTGCTATGAGTAAAATTTGTTTCATCGTTTTAGTTATTTGTTGTTAGGGCTGGTCCACCATGCTGCTCGATATAACGCTGAAGCTCTTCGTCAGAAACATCAGCAAAAAGATCATTCATATTGTTTTCAGTGATGTCATCTGCAACAATCGATGACGCCGAAGGAATGCCCCATGAATTGACATCTGCATAAGCTGCAATCTCTGCATCAGGTAAAGCCTTGACCTTGCCGGCTGTTTCTGCCTCAATGGCAGAAGCGTTTGCAATTCCCTTTGGTGTTTTATCAGAAGTGTAAAACCAGGCGCCAATGGCCATTACACCCATCAATGCCGCCGCTGCCGCATATCTCACCACGCGCTTTGCAAAATTCATGGATATGACCTTGCCAGGCTGCTGTGCCTTTGCCAGCTGCACCATCTTCTGCGGAAAGGCTTCGAAATATCCCTTCGGAACAGTGTAAGTCTTCCTGTTCTGCAGGCCAGACATAGCCGGAATCATATTCTCCAGTTCTTCATTCACAAAATCAATGGCCTTTACTCCGGTTACGATGTTTTCAGAAAGATCCTGAAAATAGCCATCCGGCGCTGAATAAGGCAGTTTCTTGTCGAGTCCCGCCAGCAAAGGCGACAGAACCGTCAACTCCGACACCGGATTTTCTGCCGTATCGGCCCGAAGCTTATTCATCAACCCTTCCGCAAAGCCATCGAAATATCCCCCGGGCACCTTAAAGAGGTTTACGGGCTCAATCCCTGCAATCAGCGGGCTAATTTCCTTTAATTCATCTTTTATGGTAGAACTGTTTGCCATAATCGCTTATCAGACAGATTTAGAGAGCCAAAGTTTAATGATTTACTATAAAATCTTCTATTTTTTTTACTGCATGGTGATAGCTTGCTTTCAAGGCTCCTTCACTCGTTTCAAGCACGCGGCTCATTTCTCCGTAGGGCATCTCGTCGTAATACCGCAAATTGAATACAACTTTCTGTTTATCAGGCAATTGCTGTATTGCGAGTTGCAGCTTCCATTCCAGTTTATTGGGGTCAAAGTCCTTGTCCGCCCGGATGCTGTTCGACAGCGCTCCCTCCACATCACTGAGTGATACCGATGACTTCTTTTTCCGCTGCTCCATAAAACTCAGAGACTCGTTGGTGGCGATCCTGTAAAGCCAGGTGAAAAGCTGACTGTCTTCCCGAAAATTTTCAAGCGCGTTCCATACCCGGATAAAGACATTCTGCATCACATCATTCGCATCTTCGTGTTCCACCACCATACGGCGAATATGCCAATACAGCTTCTCCTGGTATTTCTTTACGATGGCAGTAAAAGCCTTTTCCCTTGTAGAGGGATCCTTGAATTGCAAGAGTAGTTCAGCGTCCTGCTGTAAAACGCCCATAGGTTAGCAATTTAAATGGTCAATATAATCAGACTATCAGAATATCAGATCGTTTAACGCATCAAAACTGTTAATAATGTGTGGATTATGGGAAAATTGAGCCAGCGGGTAACAATTCGATAACATTCCGGTAACAGGGCGGTAACATAGCGGAGATACTTTTGCGGCATCAAAAAGACTGACGTGATAAAAAAACTTTTTCTCCTGGTATTGCTGTTTGCTGCTTCACTGACCTCCATCTCACAAAGCGGAAAAGTTTCAGGAAAGATTTTGAACGAAAAGAATGAGCCCCTTGCCGGGGTTTCCATTCGAATTTCAGGAGCCACAGGCGGCATTTCCACAGACCTCAATGGTGGCTTTACGCTTACCCTCGCAACAGGAAAAAAATACGAACTCGAAATTACCGCTGTCGGATATAATTCAAAAACCGTCAGCGATATCGAAGTATCGGCAGGCATTGTGACCGAACTGAATATTACCATGGAGGTTGCAAATAAAAATTTGCAGGGTGTAACGGTAACGGCTACACGCTCCAGTGGCCGCCGCGAAACTGTAAACTCCCTCATCCAGTTTCAGAAAAATACCAACACCGTTGCGGCTGTTGTATCTGCTGAGGCAATCCGCAGATCACCCGACAGAAACACCGGTGAAGTGCTCAAACGCGTCCCGGGCACCAGTATTCAGGACGGCAAATACCTCATCGTGAGAGGACTCGCAGACCGGTACAACCAGGCTATGCTCAATGGCATTTTGCTCTCAAGTACAGAACCTGACCGCAAAACATTTTCATTCGACATCTTCCCTTCGGGAATGATTGACAATATCATTATTAATAAGGCATTTGTGCCGGAACTGCCCGGCGAATGGGCAGGCGGACTTGTTCAGGTAAATACCAAAGACATCCCGGCAGCAAATTTCTTCACAGTACAGGCCGGCACGGGATTCAACTCGGAGACTATCGGTAAAGATTTTTACAAGTCGCAGGGTGGTAAATATGACTGGCTTGGGTTTGACGATGGCTCAAGAGGTTTGCCAACGACCACTTTTCCAACAAAATCTCAATATCAAAATCTTAGTCAGGCCGAGAAAACAGAGTATGGTAAACAATTCGGAAACGATTGGTCTGCAAGAGCAGCATCTGCACCACTGAATGCAAACTTCCAGCTAAGTGGCGGACTTACCGGCAACCTTTTTGGTAAAAAGGTTGGCGCTACCATGGCAATTACATATAACAAGTCAAACAGACGCCTGCAGTTTAACAATGGAATCTTCAACATCTTTGAAAAACAGGTTGACACCAATTTCTATTATACCAATGAGAAATATTCCGAAGATGTGCTCTGGGGAGCACTGGGAAATATTACCGTGCAGCTTAACAGCAAGAACAAAATAAGCTTCAAAAATCTCTTCAACGTAAATTCAAGCAACTACTCAACACTTCGTGGCGGACTGGATAACGAACGAGGCGTGCAAAATGTAAAAGCAAGAGAAGTTGCCTTCAGGTCCAATCTCTATTACAATACCCAGCTTACCGGAGAACATAGTATTTCCGCGGCCGATGTGAGATTTAAATGGTATGGTGGTTTTAACATTCTTGACCAGTACATTCCTGACCAGAGACGTATTCAATACAACCAGGACAAGAATGTGCCAAACGCACCTTATATTCTTCTGATATCAAATACACTTTCACAATCTTCAGGCAGCAGATTTTTCTCAAACCTCAACGATTATATCTACACAGCCGGCGGAGATCTTTCAAAGACATTTGACTTCTGGGGTGGAAAGCAAACCTTGAAAGGTGGGTACCTGTTTCAGGTGAAAGACAGACTTTTTGATTCAAGGCCATTTGCAGTTTATCTGGAAAACAACAACGAGGCGATAAAGCAACTGGACGAGTTTAACGTGTTTGCACCGGAAAATTTTGGCAGCCCGGCCGAACAGAAATTTGGTTTCAGTGAAATTCCGGGCAACCGTTACCGCTACCTGGCCAACTCAATCCTGAATGCAGGTTTTCTGCAGTTTGATAATGAGTTAAGTGATAAGTTTCGACTGGTTTGGGGCCTTAGAGTGGAAAATTTTGATCAGATTGTTGGCAGCGTAAAAAAATCTGACCCGAGGCATGTTTATTCAAAGGTTACTGACTTCCTGCCGGGGTTAAACCTTACTTATAAACTGAACAATCTTACGAATATCAGGGTTTCTGCTTCACAAACTGTTGTGCGTCCTGAATTCAGAGAGTTGTCGCCATTCGCATTTTTCGATTTTGAACTGGGAGCAACTGTCCTCGGTAACCCCAAACTGGAGCGCACAAAGGTCACCAATTTTGACATCCGCTATGAGCTGTACCCAAGGGCCGGGGAAGTAATCACTTTCGGTTTATTCTATAAATATTTTCAGAAACCGATCGAAGTTGCTTTCAACCAGACAGGTGCAGGTGCCAGCAGTACTTTCAATTACCTGAATGCTGAGAAGGCAAATGGGTTCGGTGCAGAGTTCGAGTTTAGAAAAAAACTTGACTTTATCAGCGGCATGAAAAACTTTTCAGTCTCGGGCAACCTTTCTTATATCTATAACAAGGTATCTGATAAGACAATTATTATCAACAGGCCGATGCAAGGACAGTCTCCCTACGTAATCAATCTTGGGCTTCAGTATGATATTGAAAAAGCCGGTATCAACACTACTTTGCTATTCAATCAGATTGGCCGCAGAATATTATATGTAGGTAATGAAGACATCCCTGCTATCTGGGAGAATCCAAGACCAATT
>JACMLD010000492.1 GCA_014379785.1 Chitinophagaceae bacterium | reverse complement strand
GGGTTTATCATTGTGGACCATTTAACCTTATCTACGAAAGTTTTAGCCATGAAAAATAATACATACTCGGCGAGTGCCGGTATTGGTAAAATGCTCTGGCCTTTGCAGCCAGGCACCAGAATCCTCTTCGCAAATTTCCCTGCCGAAGGACATTTCAATCCGCTCACTGGTCTTGCCGTTCACCTCAAAGAAGCCGGATATGATGTGAGATGGTATACCTCAAACAGCTTTGCATCGCGCATCATGAAAATGCAGATAAAGCATTATCCATTCAAGGCAGCAAAAGATGTGAACGGAATGGACGAGCTGCTTGTCAGCCGTAAACGCAAAAAGACCCTGATTGGAAAAATGAAGTATGATCTTATCCATGGATTCATTTTACGTGCACCTGAATATTTTGAAGACATCAGTGATATCTACAAAACTTTTCCATTTGACATTCTCATTGCTGATTGCGCATTCACCGCCATACCCTTTGTAGCAGACAAGCTGCGGGTGCCGGTGATCTCGATAGGCGTTCTTCCGCTGATTGCTTCATCGCGTGATCTCGCACCGGTGGGATTGGGTATGACTCCTTCTTATACCAGGGGAGGCAAACTCAAACAACAACTTCTGCGCTGGCTTTGCAGTCAGATTATTTTGAAAGGTCCAAACCGGATCATGAGAAAACTGCTGGATCAATATTATATCAGTCATGAAAATGATAATGTATTTGATTTAATTGTCAGCAAGTCTACGCTGTTGCTTCAGAGCGGAACTCCGGGTTTTGAATACGATCGGTCAGACATGCCCGAGAATGTAAGGTTCATTGGTCCCTTGCTGCCAGTCGATAAGAAAAAATCTGAGTTATGGTTCAATGAAAAACTTCTTCATTATTCCAGAATGGTATTTGTCACACAGGGAACTGTTGAAACAGATGTTGAAAAACTCATTGTGCCAGCACTGGAAGCGTTCAGAAATTCTGGTGTACTGGTAATTGTGGTCACCGGTGGCTCTTCTACAGCCTCACTCAGAAAAAGATTTCCGCAGGATAATTTTGTGATAGAAGACTTTATACCATATGCCGATGTGATGCCTTATGCAGATGCATATATCAGCAATGGCGGTTATGGTGGCGTAATGCTGGGCGTACATCATCGCCTGCCAATGGTGGTGGCTGGCACCTATGAAGGGAAGAATGAAATCAACGCCAGGGTAGGCTTTTTTAAGATTGGCATCAACCTGGGGACCGAACGGCCTTCTTCCACTTCCATTCGCAATGCAGTGGAAAAACTTATCATAGATCCCAGCTTCAGAAATAACCTGGAGCGGCTTAAGGCAGAGTTTGGAGAATACAATCCGGGTGAACTATGTGAAGGTCATGTGATGGATCTGCTGGCAAATGAATACTATGACCGTGCCAGAGCGACCAGGCAACTCAATTACAACTAGCATAAAAATGCCGGTTACTAAAAAATAGCAACCATTTACTAAACGGGCGAATCAAGCCTTGGAAAACACCATAGTTTTACGCCCGATGTCCAAATTTTTATATTACCTGGGTCTGATACTGACCCTTATACTCATACTTTTCGTTCTGGCCGGCTTTATCAGCATGGCTATCAGCAGCCTGGCGCCCCAATCCGGGCATCCACTCACCCATTCTGCCAACTACTCAATAGCGCTCCCGGCATAAGTGACGGGTCAGTAAGTTTGTTCGTAAATTCAATCAATAAGCGTTTTTTGAAAAAACTTACCCGTCTATATTGCCTGGTTCCTGTTTTGCTGCTTACCCTGGCATGTGCTGGCCAGAATGTAGCATTTCACCATCTCAACAGGACAAACGGGCTTTCCGACAATACAGTCCGCTCCATTGTGATCGACAAAAATGGTTTTTTGTGGATCGGAACCGCCGAGGGCCTTAATGTGTTCGATGGATATGGCGTTACCAGTTTTCTCAAAGAAAAATATCCGGCGCTCTCTTCCAATAACATTGTCCATCTTACCTGTGACAAAAACAATCGTGTATGGGCAGGCAGCCCGGCCGGGGTAACATGGGTGGATGAAAACAGAAATTTTACCCGCATTTTACTAAATGACAGCATAGAGAGGTTTGCCTGTGCGAGTATTTTCGAAACCAAAAGTCACGGCATTGTTCTCTACACCGACAAAGGGCAGTATTCGGCTAACAAGGAGGGTAAATGGGAAAAGCTAAACTGGCTACCGGAGTATATCTCTTTCAAGTATTTTCTGGATGCAGAAAATTTCGATGACGACAAGATCATATTCACCACGGATAGCATCGTCACGATTATTGATTACAAAAACAAGTCGGTATTTTTTGAATTGCCAATAAAAAGTGCAGTGAGCGCCTGCCGTGTAAACGATGTGCAGATCGCTGTGGGCATTCATATGGGAATGGTAAAAAAAATCAATATCCGTAATGGAAATGTTGACAATGAGTACAGGATTACCAATGAGCTCATTGGCCGGAGCATCAACACAAATCTAAGTGAGGTACGAAGAGCGTCGAATGGAGATCTGATCGTGGCGACCGATTTTGCCGGACTGGTGACGATTGACAAAATGGACAGAATTACCAGGCACACGCACGATCCCCTTGACCCGGGCACCCTTTCTTCAAACAATACATTTCGGGCCTTTGCTGGAGAAAACGGAGAAGTAGTGGTTGGAACTGGCCTTGCCGGCGTAAACATCAGTAATATCTATAATAAACAGGCGGGATATCTGAGAGTATTCAGCGATCTGCAGGGAAATCTTTTTGACAATTATGTATCACACATGGTAGAAGGTCGCGATGGTGATATCTGGATTGGAGCATATGATCGTCTCATCAGGTGGAATAAAAAAACCAATAAATCTGAGTTCTATTTCTATTACCACGAAAGCAAAGCATCCGGTTTAAAGAGCCTTCAACTGAGGTCCCTGGCATTTGACAGGAGAGATAGACTCTGGGTAAGTGCGATTGATGCAGGTGTGGGGATTTTTGATGAGAAGAAGAAAACATTCAGCAGACTTATACCAGACAGTAATGCAGGCAAAGCGGAAAAAAGCGATTTCATTTTCAGCCTGCTTGCGAGCTCAGACGGAAAGATATGGGCATCTACTGCTCAGGGCGTTTTTTCGATCGACCCGGAAACAATGAAGACCAGGGGATATGGGGATCATCCCTTGCTAAAAACATTTGAGGGCAAAAGGGTCATTGCCATGCATGAGGACAAAAATCTCAAAATGTGGTTCAGTGTGCAGGGCTCGGGTCTTTATTGCTATGACCGGGCAATGCAGACACTGATTCTTTATGGAGTGAAACAGGGACTTGGAGGCACTTCGGCGCCAGCTTTGATGGCGGCCGCAAATGGCGACCTGTATGCCGCCACCAATACGGGTTTTAGCATTATCTATCCAAATGGCAAACTGAAAACATTTAACAAGAATAACGGATTGAGATATGGCCATTGCGAAGCAATACTCGAAGACAGCAGCGGCAATATCTGGATATCAAATACAAAATGCCTGGTCAAGTACAACCCCCGTACAGGAAAGATGCAGTTTTTTGATGAAAATGCCGGGCTTAGCAATGAGGGTTTCAGGCCGACCTGTGCATTGATTGCAAAAGATGGAGATATGGTATGGGGAACTTTGAAAGGAATCAATTTTTTCAAACCAGCTGAACTGATAAACAATCCATCGCAGATAAGAGTGGTCGTATCCGGCGCCCATCTTGTGGACAGTGTGGTAAGATTTGCCGGAGACAGGTCACTTCGGCTGGCGTGGTCAAGGAACACGGTGATCTTTTATTTTACAGCAATCAATCTGCAGGGCTCCGCCAATATACTTTATGAATATATGCTGGAGGGATATGACAAGGAATGGCAGCGTGGAGTGGATCTGCGCCAGGCAAGATATTCATCGCTGCCCACCGGAAACTATAAATTCCTTCTGCGCGCTACCAGCGATCAAATCAACTGGATATCATCAGCAAACGAAGTGAATATCAGAATCGTTCCACCCCTGTGGCAGAGATGGTGGTTTGTACTTGCTGTGCTTTTGCTCCTCACTGCATCAGTCTTTCTTTTTGTCAGGAGCAGGACAAGGAAATTGCGGAGACAGCGGGAAGAGATTGAGACCGAACAGGCTATCAACTATTTTGCCAGCAGCATGTCCTACCAGCAATCGGTAGAAATGATCCTTTGGGATGTGGTAAAGAATTGTATAGGCAAATTGCATTTCGAAGATTGTGTCATATATCTCATGCACGATGAAAGTAAAATGCTTGTTCAGAAGGCGGCGCATGGCCCAAAAAATCCCAGGAATTACGAAATAGAACATCCGATAGAAATACCGGTGGGTAAAGGAATTGTAGGTTCAGTTGCCGCTTCCGGAAAACCCGAACTGATTGCTGATACCAGTCTGGATAAGAGATACATTGTAGACGACGAACGCAGGTGTTCAGAGATATCGGTCCCAATCATCTCTGACGGTAAGGTACTCGGTGTTATCGATTGTGAACACTCAAGAAGAAATTTTTTTACCCAAAGACATCTTTCCATACTGACTACTATCGCCTCTCTGGTTGCCAATAAGATCGTGCGCACCATGGCAGAGGAAGAAAAGGTCAGCGCCGAGCGCATTCTGTCGGATACCAGGCAAAAGATGGCGGAGGCGGAAATGCAGGCCCTGCGGGCGCAGATGAATCCTCATTTTATTTTCAACTGCCTCAATTCTATCAACCGATACATTGTGAAAAGCGATCAGGCAACCGCCTCTTTATATCTTACAAGGTTTGCAAAGCTGATACGGTTGATTCTCGATAACTCGAATAGCAAGAATGTGATATTGTCAAACGAACTCGAAGCATTGAAATTATACATCGAAATGGAAGGTTTGAGATTCGACAAGAAGTTCATCTATACCATCAAAGTTGACAACAACGTGAATACAGACAGTGTAGAGGTGCCACCACTGATCATGCAACCATACGTTGAGAATGCTATCTGGCATGGGTTGCTGCACAAGGAAAGTGGCGGCAGGCTGGATATTCTGATAAGTATGGCCTCGGAGAATATGCTGCAATGCATCATCGAAGATGATGGCGTTGGCAGGCAGAAGGCGCAGGAGCTGAAAAGCAAATCAGCGACCACCCGCAAATCGCTCGGTATGAAACTCACAGAAGGGCGGATCAGTCTGCTCAATAAGCATGCTGAACTGAATGCAAGTGTGGATATTATTGATGTGGTGAATCCCGCGGGGAATGCCGGCGGTACCAGGGTGATACTGATGATTCCGTGTTAATATAAAATTCAATTTATGATAAGGTGTATTCTTGTTGATGATGAGAGCAATAGTCTTGAAATGATGGAATGGTTGCTGAAAACCTATTGCCCGCAGGTAGTGATTGAGGCAATGTGCAATTCTGCCGAAAAAGGAATTGAGGCCATCAACAAATTCAGACCTGACGTGGTTTTTCTGGATATTGAAATGCCGCACATGAACGGCTTCGATATGCTGGAGCAGTTTGAAAAACTCAGCTTTGATGTTGTCTTTACAACGGCATACGACCAGTTTGCTATAAAGGCATTCAAGTACAGCGCATTGAATTACCTGCTCAAGCCGGTTGATCCGGATGATCTGAAGACTACGATCGAAAGACTGGAATCAAGAAAAGCGCTGCCCACGCGTGAACAAATCGATCTGCTGATGCAGAATGTAAGGGGTACATCCAAACAATCCATTTCAAGAATTGCGCTGACAACAAATGACGGGATGATGTTTGTGTCAACTCAGGATATTATTTATTGCCAGAGTGACAGCAACTATACGAATGTTGTTTTGACCGGAGGAAAGAAAGTGCTGGTGTCGAAGGTGTTAAAAGACATTGATGATGCACTGCATGGGTCGGATTTTTACCGGATTCATAATTCATACCTGGTCAACCTGAATCATATAAAAAAGTTTGTGCGCGGAGACGGCGGATATGTAATTATGGACGATGGCACTACGATCGGTATTTCGAGATCGAGGCGGCAGGAGTTTATGGAACTGTTTGAAAAGTTCTGATGACAACAACGCAAATCCCGTAAGTGCGGGATTTTTTTTGTCAACTACTAAACAAAAATGCATTCTGCTCAATGAGCTGAACTGTGCAGTAGTGGCTACTTTACCTTAGTGCAACAATAAATAACTTATAAAACCTTATCGAAATGAAAATTTTAAAACAAGTTGTTGCGATTTTTTTTATCACTGTTCTTTTATTCGCGTGTAACAAAAGTTCTGATGGTCCCGCTCCTGCAGACCCCGCATCCATTGCCGGTGTATGGACGGGTAAGTATGGCAACGATAACAGCAGTCCAAACATTTTCTTCAGTCTGCATTTTAAAGCAGGTGGCGTAATTGAAGAACTAGACCAGTCTGGCGCTGTAATCGGTACTGGTACCTGGAAGGTGGAAAACAATATTATTACCGGCACCTACAAATGGCCATCGCAGACAAAGTTCAACATTATCGGCACCTACAACAGCCAGTTAAAAAAGATTCTTGGCAACTGGGGATATGGCAACAGCAATACCGATGGCGGACTGTATGAATTGGCGAAGAACTGATTTTGACCATTTGCTGGAGGAGATCGACCGTTTGCTTATTGGTTTTCATTCCGCAGCAGTTGGATAGTACTTTCGATTTATCAAATGACCATTAATCATTAAACCAAACTCTTACCTACCCTTTAAAAGCAAGTACCCGGGCCGTACCCAACGTACCCGATACAATTGACCTTAATTTCTCAGGATGGATGGTGGATCAGGCTGCCCCGTATAAACGGGGCAGTTTTTTTTATGATAATCCCGTAAATTTGCGGAAACGGGAGAAAATGAAAAAGTGGTTGTTATTCATTGTTGTGATGCTTATCGGAATCGGGTCCGAAGCTTATGCGCAGTGCTCTATTTGCACCAAGACAGCTCAGCAAATGGGTGAAAAGCCGGCCCAGGCATTGAACCTTGGTATTATCTATTTGGCTGCCATGCCCATTATGATCTTCACTTATATCGGTTACAGGTGGTGGAAACAAAACCGCAGCGAGTAATCAGGTAAACTTTTCTATCAGCCGGTACAGGTTTGGGCTGCCATCGCGCATTTCAGTCTTTACGGTCTCCAGCAGCGTTTTCTTATCTATCGAGCGCATTTTTTTGTCCTGTATCAGGCGCCATGCTTTTTCCGTCAGCAGCCATGCTTTCCTGTCTTTGTGTTCCGTTACCAGCAGGTTTTTATCGATTTCAATTTTCAGTTCGCGAATCCCTTCGCCTTCCAGGGCATTTGTTTTTACTATCGGCGCTTTACCCATCATGAGCCTCAGATTTTTTACAAATGCATCTGCTCCCGGCCGGTCCGATTTATTCACAACAAAAATATCGGCGATCTCCATCAGTCCGGCTTTCATGGTCTGCACTTCGTCGCCCGCTTCAGGTACTACCACTACCACGGTTGTGTCGGCAAGTCCGGCTATTTCAATTTCGCTTTGCCCGACTCCTACCGTCTCGATGATAATATAATCAAACGGCGCAGCGGCGAGCAGGTCGGCGATCTCCAGAATTTTGGGGTGGAGTCCGCCCAGCGATCCTCTTGTGGCCAATGAGCGAATGTAAACGGAGGGATTCGTGTACCATTCACTCATTCTTATTCTGTCGCCGAGCAGGGCACCCAGGTGAAAAGGCGAAGAGGGATCCACACAAAGGACAGCTACTGATTTTTTTGCTTCTGTGATTTCGCCGATGAGCGCATCTACCAATGTGCTTTTTCCGGCCCCTGGCGGTCCGGTGAGTCCGATGATATTATTTTTTGAATGGGGAGTAATGGTCTTTAGAAAGTCTTCATAGCCGGGGGCTTCATTTTCGATCAGAGATATTGCTCTTGCAATGGCCCTGGTCTGCCCGGTCTGAATATCATTTAACAGTTGTTGCCACATAGTTTGGTTCCCTATGCAATTGTCTTTTTTGTTTTTGAAACAGCTTGCTGTGCTTCAGCAAGGTAAGGTGCGCAATATTAGCTGCAATGATAAACCCGTAAAATCCATCGAGGAATCCAAGGCGGATGATATAGCTGTTCACAAACGCCCAGCAGGGATTGAATAACACCTTGAAAATATTGGTACGTTTCCCCCGGTTCAGCAGGGCATTGGCTGAGATAGTGCTGAACTTATTGTTTTGCGTTACATGCTCTTCGATGCTATTATAGGAGTAATGTAAAATATCGCCTGGCAGGTGTCCGGCCTCGCCTTCCTGCAGATAAACTTTGTCGTGCGGATTGTCGCCACCCCAGCTGGCCTTGCGTTTATCAAACAACCTCAGTTTTCTGTCGGGATACCAGGATCCGTGGCGGATAAATTGTCCGCAGTAGTTAGTACAACGGTTCATGGTGTACCCGTTTTTGGCAAAGTCAGATTTGACGGTCAGTATGGAGGTTCTGAGGGTATCGTCCACCGCTTCGTCGGCATCCAGGCAGAGCACGTGGGGATGAGTGGCGAGCGACAGCGCCTTGTTTTTTTGTTCTATATAACCGGCAAAAGGAGCAGAATAAACAATGGCTCCCAGCGATCCGGCGATTTCTGTGGTACGGTCCGTGGAGTGAGAATCAAGAATCACAATTTCATCGGCGAAGGAACTCACCGATTCAATGCAACGTCTGATCTGCTGCTCTTCATTAAAAGTGATTATGACAACGGACAGTTGTACCATGACAAGTAAATTAATCAAATTTTGGCAGCTAGAGGTCGCCTGCCAGTGGTCTCAGGATAATGTCTTCCACGCATGCCTGTGGTGAGAGCATAGATGAAGCGAAAATCATATCGGCAATGTCATCTGCTTCCATGATGCGTTTGGGGTCCACACCAGAACCTTTCCAGGAATCGGTATAAGCGGCTCCGGGAATAACCGATGTGACTTTTATATTATACGGTTTCATTTCTTCGCGCAGGTTTTTTGAAAATCCCTGCAGGGCAAACTTGCTGATACTGTATGCGCCACCATTGGTGTAAGCATGTATGGAAGCGATCGAGCACATGTTGAAAATATGACCTTTCTTTTGTTTCATCATTCCTGGAAGAAGGGCCCGGGTCAGATGATAGGCACTGTATAAATTTGTATCTATCATTTCTTCAAGCGTTCCTTCCGGTTCGTTGAATGTACTGCCGGGAATAAACCTGCCCGCATTGTTTATCAGAATATCTATGTTTCCGGTCTCTTTCTTTATCCATTCTGCGAATCTGAGAATATCTTCTTTTTTACTAAGGTCCGCGGCCTGGATGCTTACCCGGGCATCCGGCCAGGCGGCAATCATTTCATCCCTTGTCTCCTCTAAAACATCGAGGTTACGGGCGCAAAGGAAGACATGATGGCCGGAAGACGCATATCTTCCTGCAATTGATTTGCCAAAACCTTTGGAAGCTCCAGTAATAACAATATTCATACCGGGCAAGTTACTTTACAATTACTAAACGTTCGTAAATTGCACGATGAAGTACAGGCACCTCTTTTTCGACCTGGATCATACATTATGGGATTTTAATACCAACAGCCGGCAGACCCTTGAAGAGTTGCACTTGTCGATGGATCTCGCCACGAGGGGAGTAGACGATTTCCCCCTTTTTCATAAAAATTACCTGGCCCACAACGAAAAACTCTGGGAGCGGTACCGAAAAGGTCTAATCAAGACCGATGAACTCAGATGGAAACGCATGTGGCTGACACTGCTGGATTTTAAAATCGGGGACGAAACGCTCGCCAGGGAGATGGGCGTTCGTTTTCTTGACCTGCTTCCAACACGCAATGCGCTTTTTCCTTACACGATAGAAATTCTCGATTACCTGACAAACAAAAACTATTTGTTGCATCTTATTACAAATGGATTTGAACAAACCCAGCACAGCAAGATGAAAAATGCGGGGATCGACAAATATTTTGTTGAGGTCATCACTTCAGAATCCAGCAACAGCCTGAAGCCCAATGCAGCCATTTTTGAATACGCCTTCGGGCGTGCAAAAGCACTCAGGGAAAACAGTATTATGATCGGCGATGATCTGGAAGCGGACATCAGGGGGGCGATGAATGCGGGACTGGACCAGGTTTTCGTGAATCATACGGGGGTGGAAACAGACTTAAAACCGACGTATACCGTCTATTCTCTCAGGGAACTGGAAACGATCTTCTGACCCACATGGAAATACTGGGATATATACTGGCTGTCCTGATCGGAATTTCTCTCGGCCTGATAGGCGGAGGCGGATCAATCCTTACGGTGCCTGTCCTTGTATATCTTTTTCATCTCGATCCTTTGATCGCTACAACTTATTCTCTTTTCATTGTAGGGTTTACAAGTCTTGCGGGCGGGGTTAAATCTTATGTCAACAAGACCATCGACTTCAGGTCGGTTTCGCTGTTCGGCATCCCTTCTATTCTTGCCATTTATGTGGCGAGGCATTTCTTACTTCCGGCGATTCCACCTGCTATTTTCGGCATAGAAAAAGGCAGTTTTCTGATGATGGTTTTTGCGCTCCTGATGCTCGTGGCCTCCATCAGTATGATGGCCAGTAAAAGAGAAGAGGCCTACGCTGCAGTGCGCAGAAAATCACGCGATCGTACGCTGCCATTGCTTTTGCCGGGATTGGTAGTTGGACTGGTTACGGGCCTGCTGGGTGCCGGCGGCGGGTTTCTGATCATCCCCGTGCTGGTTGTGGTTATCAAACTGCCCATGAAAAGGGCAGTAGGGACCTCTCTGATGATAATTGCGATCAATTCGATATTTGGTTTTGTTTTCAGCATTCATCAGCAAGCGCTCGACTGGAACCTGATGCTCATTTTTACGGTGCTGGCCATTGCGGGAGTATTTATAGGAAGCCGCCTGGCGAGACATATAGATGGCAATACCCTGAAAAAAGGATTTGGATGGTTTGTGCTGGTGATGGGGATTTATATTCTCGTGAGAGAAATTACTTCGCGTCCTTAAAAATCGCTGGTCCATAAATGATCAGGATGGTGGCGAATATGACGATGAGCTGAAGAATGTTGACAATCAGAAAAGAAGCGATGGCCTTCACTACAGCCTGCAGCCAGGACACCTTAAAGAATTGGCGGAAAGCAAGACCCGTACAAAATACGGCCACCATTAGGGGGAAGAACATCAGGTAAAATACGCTGCTGGTTCCGATAAAATAAACCAGGGTCAAAGTGACGAGCGAAATGGTGTTTTGCTGTGCCTGGATGCAACAGTGAAGTACTACCGTTTCTGCAAAATTGTATCCTTTTTTCCGGAAGAGTAATAGTGACACAAGTGCGTAGACCGGAATAAATGCAAATAGGATGA
Source organism: Chitinophagaceae bacterium (assembly GCA_014379785.1). Taxonomy (GTDB): domain Bacteria; phylum Bacteroidota; class Bacteroidia; order Chitinophagales; family Chitinophagaceae; genus JACMLD01. The sequence goes on along the minus strand of JACMLD010000492.1, from coordinate 9,231 downwards.
CGTTGAAATATTTTTGCATCAGCCTGGTAATACCTTGCTGAACCATACTCATCCGCTGAGAAGCTTCACCCGCATTGTAATCTTTAATGGTGTTTTCAAGAAAGTGTGTTTTTGAAACGATAAACACCACAACACCCACAATGATGATGAGGTACTGAAATATGTTGAAGTGTTTCTTTCTTTTTCCCTCAACATAATCCAATGCTACAACGCCTGGTTGTGTAATAATTTTCGGAATGAATGCAAAAATACCGCGGTCGGCATGCGTAAAAACATGAGCCACTTCATGCGCAATATGTTTGGCATCCAGGCGGTGTGCAGGCTTCTGGCCGCAATTGTTGCAGAAAGTTCCACTAAATTCATTGCCGCAATTTTTGCAGATATATTGTTCCATGTAGTTCGTTGGTGGCCTAAAATAGTACAAAATCTGTCTTTCATGAAATACCTTTGCGGCAGTTATGATAACAGCCAAAGATAACCGCGGACAAAAAGCAGTTGCAAGATGGATTTATATTGGTGTTATCATGTTGCTGATACAGGTCATTCTCGGCGGCATTACAAGACTGACAGGCTCTGGATTATCCATTACCGAATGGCAGGTGCTGACCGGCACTTTTCCGCCACTCAATGATGCATCGTGGATGGTTGAGTTTGACAAATACAAACAGACTCCGCAGTATCAGATTCTGAATGCAGATTTTACACTCTCCGATTTCAAATTCATTTTTTTCTGGGAATGGTTCCACCGTTTTTGGGCGAGGATGATCGGTGTGGTCTTTCTCGTTGGCTTTGTATATCTGCTGGCAAAAAAATACCTCAGGAAGGACATGGTATATCCGCTGCTCATTCTTTTTTTACTGGGAGCATTGCAGGGTGCAGTGGGTTGGATAATGGTCATGAGCGGACTCACGGGCGATGAGGTATACGTAAAACCGGCAAAACTGGCCATACATTTTGTGCTCGCCCTGGTACTCATTTCTTACTCGTGGTGGTTTGCGTTGCAACTCTCAGTTCCACGGCACGATATCATCAGAAGCAAAATTTTACGAACATGGATTTGGCCTTTGTTTATCGTATTGCTTTTTCAACTTGGATATGGCGCGCTGATGGCCGGGCATAAAGCAGCAAGCGCCGCACCTACCTGGCCGGATATCAATGGCGGCTGGGTACCTGAAGGGATTTTTTCTGACGCCAAAAACATGGTGGAAAACAAGGTAGCCGTGCATTTTATTCACCGCAATCTTGCCTATTTACTCATGCTGATAACGGTCATATGGACCTTTTTTGCGTTCAGAACTTCCTCCGCCTCAAGAAGTTTTCGGAAAGCAAGAATCTATCCCATGCTGCTTATCGTGCTGCAGGCGCTGCTGGGTATACTGGCTGTTTTAGAAAGCCCTGAAATCGTTCCCGCCCGATGGGCCGCATTTGAATGGCTGGCAGAGCTGCACCAGGTGGTGGGAATGCTGTTTCTCCTTTCTGCGGTCACCGTTTTTTATCTGTCGGGCAGGACTGGCAGGAATGCTGATTAATCACTATTTTGTTCTCTAATAGTGTGTTACCGGTATGAAGAACCTGTTAAAAAATATATTCTACTCTTTCCCTGTACAACTGGTACTTCTTCATTTCAAAAAATTCCAGGTGCTGCTGGTTTTCTGGTTTTTGCTATTTGGTGCCGTAGCTGGCACTTTCATGCATTCATTTGGTGTTGATTCTCTTTACCTGGCACCGGAATATCTTGGTGATGTAAACACAGTCAGTGCGTCTATCGTGGGCATCTCAGTCGGTATCTTTATCATGAGCTGGAACATAACCACCTTTATCCTCTTTGGACGGCATTTTAAATTTCTGGCGACTACCACCCGACCTTTTCTCAAATACTGCATCAACAACAGCATCATTCCGCTGGCTTTTCTGATGTTTTATTTTTTCAGGGCCGTAGATTTTGACAAGAACAAGGAACTCATCAGCAACAATGAAATCATTCTTCTGATCGGGGGTTTTTTGATGGGTTTTGTATTCATATTGCTGGTAACCTTCTCCTATTTTTTTGGCGCCGATCTCACCATTACCCGAAGGATGGTGGCGGTCATCAGCAAGCCAACTCAATTCAAAGCCGCATTCAAGCCACAGATTGCACTCACCAGCGGGGGAAGCCGGCTTATCAAGGTTACGTCCTATCTCAACTCGCCCTTGTCCGCCAAACCCGTACGGGATGTATCACATTACAGCGCGTCGTTTATCGAAACCGTTTTCAGTCGGCATAATTTTGCTGGGATGCTTTCAGTTTTTGCCGCATTTCTCTTTCTTGTCGGGATCGGTTTTTTTCTCGATTACCAGATATTCCAGATTCCTGCCGCCGCGAGTATCACCATCTTTTTCTCTATCCTCGTGGCCGTGGCCGGGGCATTTTCCTATTTTATGCAAAGCTGGAGCCTGCCCTTTCTGGTAGTGTTGATAGTGGTGCTGAATATCCTGTACAAATACGATATCATTGATCCTACCAATAAGGCGTATGGTCTCAATTACGGAGCAAAAGCAGATCGGCCCGAATATAACCGCGAAGCCCTGCTTTCTCTTTGCGCTCCGACAAAAGTTGAAGCAGACAAGGCCAATATGATTGCTATTCTTGAAAACTGGAAGAGGAAGCAGCAGACTGAAAAGCCATTGATGTTTATCATCAATGTGAGTGGTGGTGGTACAAGGAGCGCCACTTTTACGCTGAGCCTGCTGCAGCGGCTCGACAGCCTTTGCGGCGGAAAACTGATGGACAAAACTTTTCTCATCACCGGCGCATCTGGTGGCATGTTGGGTGCTGCTTACTACCGTGAGCTTGCAAGAGGAGCTGCCTCAGATAAAAAGATCAATCTGTCCTCACGGCAATATGTAGACGATATTTCAAAAGATTTGCTCAACCCGACTTTTTCTTCTTTTGTGGCACGCGATCTGGCATCGCCTGCCCAGAAGTTTAAAATAGGCGATTACTATTATATCAAAGACAGGGGTTACGCATTTGAGCAAAAGCTGAATGAAAACACACGCGGGTTTTTAAACAAACAACTCAAGGACGTGGCAGCAGATGAACGTTCGGCCAGGTTTCCGCTGATCATGTTTAACTCCGTGATCACCAGAGACGGTCGAAAGATGATCATCAGCACACAGCCCGTGAGTTTTCTGATGCAGCCCGTAAACGACAGTAGCCAGGTGGCCATGCCGGATCCCGATCAGATCGATTTCGGCGCCATGTTTTCAAAGCAGGATCCTTTGAACCTGCGTATGCTCACGGCTTTGCGCATGAACGCTACATTCCCTTATGTACTTCCAAACGTATGGCTGCCCAGCAAGCCTGTGATAGATGTGATGGATGCAGGATTGAGAGACAACTACGGTCCGGAGACCAGTCTTCGTTTTGTAGATGTTTTTCGTGAATGGATTATAGAAAATACATCCGGAGTAGTGATGCTGCAGATACGCGATCGCAAAACCGGTGGTTGGGAGCATCCTTTTGAATCGTCAAGCATCTCTGAGCTGGTTACAAAACCCATGTTGCTGATACAGTACAACTGGTATAAGATGCAGGAGTATAGCCAGGACAATGTGACCAGTCTGACTCAACAGCTGATGGGAAAGAAATTTTTTAAGTTCACCTTTCAATATGTTGCCAAAAAGGAAGATGCTACAGCAGCATTGAATTTTCATCTCACCCAGCGCGAAAAAATGGATATCCTGCAGGCGCTCGACAACAGCATCAATACAAGCGGGTATGAGAGGTTCGCGAAACTTTTGAAGGAAGAATAGTGATCTGTCATTTCGACTCCTGCCCGAAGGGCCTGGGTGGAGAAATCCCCCACCGGTAATCAAAGCACCCGGCTCCGGCCGGCTGGGGATTTCTCCGCTCCCTCTCGCTGCGCTCGACGTCGGTCGAAATGACTCTACGCCGGCTGAATCAATCTGAAACAATTCGGGATTACGCGGAAATGCAGTGTAGACATGGTTTCACGCGGCTCACCATCGATATGCAGCGGCGCTTCGCCGGGGTTTTCTATGGTAAGTTCAGCGGCCTGGAAATACCAGACATTTGTTTTCGTCAGCCTGTCTTCGCTGGATACCGCGTTGTTGCCGGCAATCTGGAGCAGAAGAGAAACGGGGAGCGCAACCTTGCTCATTTTTCGCACTACTACAATATCCAGCAGGCCGTCGTTAAGGCTTGCGCTGGGTGCAATGGTCACCTGGTTACCAAACTGATTGCTGTTGGCGATACTTATAAAATAGGCATCTGTATTGAGGAGGCTATCATTCAGTTTTATTTCAAAAGTGTAGGGCCGTGATCTTATAAACTCTATGATGGATTGTTTTGCGTAGGTGATGAGTCCGCGGCCTGCCTGTTTGGAAAAATCATGCGCCACCTGTGCATCAAAGCCGAGGCCGCAAAGCATGCATGCAAAGCTGTCGTTTACCTTGAACGCATCGATATAAGCTGCTTTGCCGGTGAATACAATGTCGAGCGCCTTCTCCGCCTGCGGCGGAATTTTTGCGCAGAGCGCCAGACCATTGCCTGAGCCCAATGGTACTATGCCAAAATTTACATCGAGGTCGTAAAGCTGTTGTACAACGGTGTTGACAGTGCCATCCCCGCCGCACATGATGATATCGGTGATATTTTCTTCTGCGATTTTTTCGCGTACAAACTGATAGTCTCCGCTGGCTACTGTTGGCAGTATTTCGTGCCACGCATTGTATTTTTTGGCAGCTTCACGGATCAGATCGGGCAGTTGCTGTTTCGATTTTGTGCCTGAGATCGGGTTTACGAGAAAAACGAATTTGCGGTCCATTGCTGCAAATTTACTGTAGAAACAACTCACACATAAAAGTGCGCTGAAGTCTGATGGTGCCCGCGAGCAGCGAACCTTCCGGCGGCTGTGTATAGGTGAAAAGCTGGAGTCTTTTGTTTTTTGCCAGTGCTGCTTTGAATTCGGATGCTTTGATCACGAATTTTCCGGAAGCTTTTTTGAAATCTTTTTGGAAGGCGGGTTGTCCTTCGCTGTCCGCGAATTGAAAACTTCGTCTCCAGTCGGGTCTTGGTTCGGATGGCCGGCAGTCGAAGGTGAGAACGGCGGTTTTCAATTTTTTCTGCGGAATGGTAATGGTTTTTACATCCATGGTCTGTATGCCGGTGTTGTGCCATACGAGTTTGCCATTGAGATAAATCCGGAGGGTATCGCTGGCCTGTGCGTTGACAGCAGAGGCGGTTATTGAGAATAGTAATATTGCGAGTAATTGTTTCATAATCTCTTAGATGATGGTTTTATAAAATTACACATTAAAAAAGGGTCTCCGTGAGATGGAGACCCTTTTCAGAATTGTTATTTATGAGTTATTTATGAATTCATGCTGGCGAGGAACTCTTCGTTGCTCTTTGTTCCGCGCATTCTTCTTAGAAGATCGTTCATGGCTTCTTCCGCGTTCATGTCGGTCAGGTACACACGGAGAAGGTTCATGCGCTGCAGGACATCTCTTTCGAGGAGAAGGTCATCGCGGCGGGTAGAAGATGCTACCAGGTCAATGGCAGGATAAACTCTTCTGTTGGAAAGTCTTCTTTCCAATTGAAGTTCCATATTACCGGTTCCCTTGAATTCTTCAAAGATCACTTCATCCATTTTACTGCCGGTGTCTACGAGGGCAGTCGCGATGATGGTGAGTGAACCGCCGTGTTCAATTTTACGGGCAGCGCCAAAGAATTGCTTTGGTTTCTGCATGGCGTTTGCTTCCACACCACCACTCAATACTTTACCGCTGGATGGCGCCACTGTGTTGTGCGCGCGTGCGAGACGGGTGATTGAGTCGAGGAGGATGACAACATCGTGACCGCATTCTACCAGGCGTTTTGCTTTTTGCAGGGCCATGGTAGACACTTTTACGTGTTTTTCTGCAGGCTCATCGAATGTAGAGGCGATGACTTCTCCGTCAACGCTGCGTTCCATATCGGTTACCTCTTCCGGGCGTTCGTCTACCAGCACTATCATCAGGTAGCATTCCGGGTGGTTTGATGCAATGGCGTTGGCAATTGCTTTCAACAGCATTGTCTTACCTGTTTTTGGCTGCGCCACGATAAGTCCGCGCTGGCCTTTACCGATAGGGGTAAAGAGGTCAACGATACGCGTTGAATAATCAGAAGGTGTGGTAAAAAGATTGAGTTTTTCGAAAGGGAAGAGTGGTGTGAGGTAGTCGAATGGAACCCTGTCCCTGACTTCGTCTGGCCTCTTGCCGTTGATTGTTTCCACTTTCAGGAGGGCGAAATACTTTTCACCTTCTTTTGGTGGGCGGACCGAACCGTATACTGTGTCACCGGTTTTTAATCCGAAAAGTTTTATCTGCGAAGGCGATACGTAAACATCATCCGGTGAGCTGAGATAGTTGTAATCGCTGCTGCGGAGGAATCCATATCCATCGGGCATCATTTCCAATACTCCTTCTCCTTCGATGATGCCGTCAAATTCTATATTGAAATTTTCGTTGCGTCTCTGTGGGTATACGTTCCGCTGTAGTTGTTCTGCAGGTGCCTGCTGGGGTGCGGGTTCAGAGGACGGTTGGTTGCTGTTATTGTTGTTGTTGTCGCTGTTGCGATTGCTGTCGTTTCCGTTTTCGGCGGGAGGTTTTGGCTGTTGGCGGTCATCTGCATTTCCGGCTTCAGGTGCGGAATTTTGTTCCTCCTCTTCTTCTACCTTTTTCTTACCACGTTTTACCACTGGTTTTTCTGCTGGTTTCTCTACTGGCTTTTCAGCGGGCTTTTCTTCTTTTTTCACCAGAGGCTTTTTAGCTGCCGGTGCTGGTTTTGCGGGTTTTTCATCTCCGCTTTCCACTATCGCTTCTTCTGTTGAATTGGAGGTGGAGGTCTTTACAATTCTTTTTCTTTTGCCTTTGTCGTCGCCTGATTTTGCTGCACTTGCAGTGACGGCCTGCTTATCGAGAATCTGGTAAATGAGAGCCTGTTTGTCCAGCTTCTTCGCATTGGGGATTTTAAGTTGCTCAGCAATATCGAGCAACTCCGGAACGAGCATATCGTTCAGTTGGAGAATGTCGTACATAAAGGAGTGTTAAACATCAAATTCTAAGAACCAACTTGATTTGTCTTGAAAAATTTTGAAATGAAATTGTTGAACGGGATGGAATAACTGATGCTCTGTAGACTAGGGATAGAACTAATCAGCCTTATTCCTCTGCAATAATACCACAAAAACGCAGAAAGCAAAAATATTATTTGCTTGTCTGTCATGGTTTTCCGGCCTTTTAATCATTCCCATAAAGGGTCTGAAAACCGGGTTTCTCAAAGCGGGAAGTGATTATCTTTGCCGCTCATAAATCGCTGGATATGTTTAACAAAAGGGTTAAAATCAAGGAACTTCTGACCTGGGAGCCTTCCAATCAGGAAGTAGTTATTATGGGATGGGTGCGTACATTTCGCAATAATCAGTTTATTGCGTTGAATGACGGGTCTACCAACCAGAATATCCAGGTGATGGCTGACCTGGGAACGCTGGATGAGGCTACCCTGAAGCGTATCACAACGGGTGCTTCGTTAAAAGTCACGGGGTCGGTAATTCCTTCTCTGGGGAAAGGACAAAAACTCGAAGTGAAGGCGTCTGTGGTGGAGATATTGGGTGACAGTGATGCCGAAAAATTTCCTTTACAGCCAAAAAAGCACAGTCTCGAATTTTTACGTGAGAAAGCGCATCTGCGTTTCAGAACAAATACTTTCGGTGCTATATTTCGTGTCCGGCATGCGCTGGCATTTGCGGTACATAAATTTTTCAACGAAAAAGGTTTTGTATACATGCATACACCTATCATCACGGCCAGCGATGCCGAGGGTGCGGGTGAAATGTTTAAGGTTACCACGCTACCGTTTGACAATCCTCCGAAGAACGAAGATGGTAGTATAAATTTCAAGGAAGACTTTTTTGGCAAGGCAACGAATCTGACCGTGAGCGGACAGCTCGAAGGCGAGCTTGCAGCCATGGCCTTTGCTGATATCTATACTTTTGGTCCGACATTCAGAGCGGAAAATTCAAATACTGCACGGCACCTGGCAGAATTCTGGATGATAGAACCTGAGATGGCATTTCATGATCTGGAAGACAACATGAATCTTGCAGAGGAGTTTATCAAGTACATTATTAAATATGCGCTCGATAATAACCGGGAGGATCTTGAATTCCTGGCTCAGCGTTTACAGGAAGAAGAAAAATCACTTCCCCAGGAAAAGCGGAGCGAAATGGGGTTGCTGGAGAAACTGGATTTTGTAGTCAACAACCAGTTTGAAAGGGTCACCTATACCGAAGCGATCGAGATTTTGCGCGAGAGCAATCACAACAAGAAAAAGAAATTTCAGTACATCATTGACAAATGGGGTGTGGACCTGCAGAGCGAACACGAAAGATACCTGGTGGAAAAACATTTCAAAAAGCCGGTTATCCTTACCAATTATCCAAAAGAGATAAAGGCATTTTACATGCGTCAGAACGATGATGGTAAGACCGTTGCCGCAATGGATATTCTGGCACCGGGTATCGGCGAAATTGTTGGTGGATCACAACGTGAGGAGAGGCTGGAGCGACTTGAAACGAGGATGAAAGAAATGCATATTCCTACCGATGAACTATCGTGGTATCTCGATACCAGGAGATTTGGTGCGGTGCCGCATGCGGGCTTTGGACTTGGCTTTGAGCGTATGGTGCTCTTCGTTACCGGCATGACCAATATCCGCGATGTGATAGCGTTTCCGAGAACACCTAAGAATGCAGAGTTTTGATAAATTAGTAAGAGGACTTCACTGCGAAGTCCTCTTACTTTAAGGCTATTTACCTAAGCTGGCTCGTCTGTGTTGTCTGTTTTTACAACAGCATAAGCTGCTTCTTCTTTCTTTTTCTTTCTACCAGAGACCCATTTCCATACTGCACCGCCAATTGCTGCTACACCAATCACGATCAGCTTCAGAAACTTTCCGAAAAATGCCAGGATACCCACTTTGGCAAGAACTTTTCCGGCAACCAGACCACCTACAGTCCATGCTGCAACATTGTCAAAGTTAGAATCAAAATCGCTGTACTTATTTCCGCTGGTGAATTCGGCCATCTTCAATACTTCGGGAATATGCTTCTTTACTTCAGGGAGCTGGCTCATGACCGCCACCGCATTCATAGACAAGACTCCTTTTCTGCCAAGAATCCGAATGTC
>JACMLD010000491.1 GCA_014379785.1 Chitinophagaceae bacterium | reverse complement strand
GTGTAACGCCGCTTTGCGTGGCCTGTCTGTACGGTTGAATGACCACGTCTGCTGCGCAGAAATATTCTTTTACCAGATGGTCAGGAATGAACTGGGTTCTGAGTATAATTTTTTCCCGGATATTCAATTCTTCAATCTGCCTGAGATAAATATTTTCATCGTCATAAAATTCTCCGGCGATCAGCAGTTTATATGGCCTGTCTTTATTGATCTGCATGGCGTTTAGCAGCAGGTCGAGTCCTTTGTATTTTCTGATGAAACCAAAAAACAGGATGATATTGTCATCTGGATTCAGACCGAGATTATGACGCGCTTCTATTTTGGTGATGGCTGGGCCAAAATTATCATACAGTGGATGCTCTACGTTGACAGCAGGTTTTGCGGGTTCGAATTTTTTCAGATCCTGCATTACTTTTTCGCTCATCGTCACAAATGCGTCGCAGGAGCGGAGGAAGTATTTTGTGAAAGGGATATCGCCGGGTCTTTTTTCGTGGGGTATAACATTGTCGGTGATGGCGATTGCACTGGTGTGCCGGTTCTTTTTTGCCCTTCTCAGTATCGTTCCCAGTGCAGGTCCCATAAGTGGAATCCAGAATCTTGCTACGATGATGTCGGGTTTCAGTTTTCTTAGCTCTTTGCCGATTCGGAGCCAGTTGAATGGATTGATGGAGTTTACCTTTCTTAGTATGTTGAGATCTGGCGGTGTCGCATCTTTTTCTGCGTATTGCGATTTTCCCGGAAAAAGAAAGGAAGGGTACTGGAGTGTAAAATTGTATATGGTTACTTCATAACCCTCATCCATAAACGCTTTTGCAAGTCTTTCGTTGAAAGTGCTGATGCCTCCGCCTCTATAGGGAAATGCAGTGCCAAGTATAACGATATGCCCGTTCATCTTTTAATCGATGCCAAGTTTGGATTCCACGAGGTAGTAATTTCTTCCTGGCGAGCTGCGGGAGATCATTTCACCAATGAATCCGGCAAGAAACATCTGGGTACCAATGGTCAGTGTGGTCAGTGCGATAAAGAAAGGGGGACGGTTGCTGAGTCCAACGGTTGGGTTAACGAGTCTGCTGATTACGAGGTAGATGATCATTGCGAAGCTGACGACCATAAATATGGAGCCCCATCTTCCGAAGAAATGCATGGGTCTTTTGCCGTACTTGCTAACAAACATGATGGATGCCAGATCGAGTGGTCCATTTATAAAGCGGCTGAGTCCGAATTTTGTGGTACCGTATTTTCTTGCGCGGTGTTCGACTACTTTTTCTCCGATTTTTTTATAGCCTGCCCATTTTGCGAGGACGGGAATGTAGCGGTGCATGTCACCATAGACTTCGATGCTTTTCACCACTTTTTTCTTGTAGGCTTTCAGGCCGCAGTTGAAGTCGTGGAGCCTTATGCCAGACATGCGTCTTGTCATGGCGTTGTAGAAAACCGATGGAATATTTTTGGTGAAGGTATTGTCGTATCGTTTTTTCTTCCATCCGCTGACCATGTCGAAGCCGTCATCTACCAGCATTTTGCGTAGCGAGGGGATTTCGTCGGGTGAGTCCTGCATATCGGCGTCCATCGTAATGATGATGTCGCCGGTGGCAGCTTTAAAGCCTTCGTTGAGTCCGGCGGATTTGCCGTAGTTCCGCTGGAATTTGATGGCTTTGATATGAGCGTTTTGGGAGCGGAGCTGCTGAATGATTTCCCATGAGTTGTCGGTGCTGCCATCGTCTACGAAAATGATTTCATAGCTGTAATTGTTTTCCAGCATTACTTTTTCGATCCATCTGGTGAGTTCAGGGAGGGATTCAGCTTCGTCTATTAGTGGTATTACGATGGATAGATCCATTTTTTGATTTAGTGCGTTGAAATTACAGTTTCTTTTTTGCTATCGCCGCTCCGAGGGATGCGCCAATGAGTCCAAATATAAGTCCGAGAAAGAGAACTCCGGATACGGCGAGTATCCAGGCTTTTTTTGCCGCTTCGGTTGCTTTTGCCTGGACTTCACCCGGCATGATGTTTTTTTCTTTTGCGAGCTGTTCCGCTGCGTTTTTAAAGGTCTCTTCTGCAAATTCCGGGTAAAGAAATTTTACAGATATCCAGGTGTAGAGGGCCAGCATACATATGGTGACGGCAGCGGTTTTGAAACCATGGGCGAAAACGGTGCCGAATGATACCTGGCCGTCAAGTTGTTTGGCGTAGTACCAGCCGCTGAAGGTGAATCCGAGGATCATGATGGTTCCGGGCAGCCATTTGATAAAGCTTTCGTCAACACGTACGCCTGATTTTCTGGCGACGAGGTCGAGCACAACGAGTATTGCGGCAATGATGAGTCCTTTGACAATATGTGATGTAAACTTTGGTTCCATTATGGTTCGTTCAGGAAGAGCTGTTGACCGTTTATGATGCCGGCGGCTTTTCCTGTGAATGATTTTCCGATGAAGGGACTGTTTGCTGATTTGGAGCGTATGTCCTGTTTGTTGTAGGTGTATTGTTTTTTCGGTTCGAACAAGGTGAGGTTTGCCTGCGAGAAAACGTTGATGCTTTCGTGTTGGATTCCGAAAATTTTGCCGGGGTTTATGGAGAGCAGTTCTATCCATCTGTCTTCGGGGACGTCAGGGAGTACTGATTTTAAAACACTGTAAGTTGTTTCGAGTCCGATCATTCCGTTTTTTGCGTATTCGAATTCGCAGACTTTTGCGTCCCAGTCCAGCGGTATATGGTGTGTTGAGATGCAGTCGACGGTGCCGTCTGCCACAGCAGTTCTGAGTGCGAGCATGGCTTCGCGCGTGCGGAGGGGTGGATTTACTTTCAGGTTGGTATCGTATTCTGCGAGGTCTTCGTCACAGAAAGCGAGGTGGTAGGGAGTTACCGAGCAGGTGATGTTTATGCCTGATTCTTTTCCACGTTTTATGTATTCCAGTGATTTTGGCGAGCTCACTCCGGTGAAGTGGAGTCGTGATGATGTGTAGCGTGCGAGTTTGATGTCGCGGGCAACGATCAGTTCTTCTGCCATCATGGGTTTACCGGGCAGGCCGAGGCGGGTGGAGACAATTCCTTCGTTTATCAGTCCGTGTGGTGCGATGGAGTGGTCGTCCGGCAGTTGAATGATGGTGCCGTTGAATGCTTTTATATATTGGAGTGCTTTCAGGAGCATCCCAGAGGATTGTATGCAGTGTAGTCCGTCTGAAAAGGTGAGGGCGCCGCTTTTCTGCATGTCGTACATTTCGGCCAGTTCTTTTCCTGCTGTGTCTTTTGTCACTGCTCCGATAGGTATGACGCGGACGGGCAGGGATTTGGATTGCTGTACGATGTATTCGACCTGTGACTTTGCGTCGATGGCAGGTTTTGTG
>JACMLD010000490.1 GCA_014379785.1 Chitinophagaceae bacterium | reverse complement strand
TTGATGGTATCGTTGGATAGTGCCATTCTTATTGAATTCCGTAACTCTCCATGAGTTGTTTATACTGGGGGCCGTTTCGCCGTCTGATGCTTTCTTTTCCTACCAGTTCCTGGATTTTCATAAACCCATCCAGCACTGCTTCCGGTCTTGGCGGGCAGCCGGGTATATAGACATCTACCGGAATGATCTGATCAATACCCTGCAATACACTGTAAGTATCGAATATTCCGCCGGAAGATGCGCAGGCACCCATACTGAGCACCCATCTCGGCTCAGCCATCTGGAGATAGACCTGTCTGAGGACGGGACCCATTTTCTTGGCAATGGTGCCCATAACCATCAGCAAGTCGCACTGACGGGGAGAAAACCCCACTCTTTCGGCTCCAAAACGCGCCAAATCATAATGCGAACCCATGGTTGCCATAAACTCAATCCCGCAACAGGAGGTGGCGAAGGGTAAGGGCCAGATAGAATTTTTTCTTGCCAGACCAACCACATTGCTCAGCTGGGTGGTAAAAAAACCGTCCCCAGTATGTCCTTCGGGAGCTCCGACGACCTGGATGGCTTTACCACCTTCATTCTTCAAATTATATTGTACCGGACGACCCATAGTTGAAAATTAATTTTTGATATAACGCAGCAATCGCACTATTCTTCCCATTTCAGTGCACCTTTTTTTATGATATAATAAAAACCGGCGAGAAAGAATCCCACAAACATCAAAACGGCCAAAAAACCATTCCACCCCAGGTCGCGAAAATTAACCGCATAGGGGTAGAAAAATATTACTTCCACATCAAAAAGAACAAAGAGGATGGCGACCAGAAAATACTTGATAGCCATTGGCTGACGCGCGTCACCATGACTTTCAATACCACTGGAGAAATTTTCAAGTTTGTCAGATGTCCGCCTTTTTGGTCCCAGCCAATGGGTCAATCCCATCATCGCAACGATAAAAATCACGGCAAAAACCAACTGAATGGCTATAGGCAGATAGTTTGAAGCAGTATTAGGGTCTGCTAAAGGAACATTGGCTTGAAGGAAGAACCACATCATTAGCAACATTGATTGTTGTGCAGCAAAAATAAGGCAGCACCATCAATTTCCTAACTTTCGTTTGAAATAAGCAAAGAAAATCCCCTCCCGATAAGTATTGTATCGGGAGGGGATAAGTGTTTTGATGTATTGTTTAATTCGATTTTAAGATCATTTGCCCGGTGGCTTCGAACCCGTTCCGCCTGTCTTTGGTTTGGTGGCGGGGGTTTGCTTGGGTGCAGGTTGCTTTGCCGGTGGTTTGGAGAGAATCTCGATAAACTTCGGCGCATCCACATTTGCCGGGTCAACAAAGGTTACCTGGCGCAGATAGTCTATTGCTGCATCCTTGTCTTTCTTCACGTCATTGGAATATGAGGCGAGGTAGAAAAGCGCAGAAACGATCTGTCCCTTGTATTTCACGGAATCTGCTTTTTTGGCAACCTCAATAAATTTGAGATAATCCGGCACGGCAATGCCTTGTTCTTTTGTGGTATCAATGGCGGCGTTGGTACGAGCTGCCCAGAGGTGCCCTACAATATCATCCGGATTTTTCTCCTTGTATTTACCAAACCATACCAGTGCAGAATCATATTGTTTTGCCTGATAGTGTGCGAATGCATAATTGTACAGGTCAACATTGTTTGCCTTCGGATCATTGCGGAATACCATTCCGAGCCATTTTGCTTCTTCGGCACGGTTACCTAGTTTTTTCGCAAGTGCGCCTGCCTCAGTCATCAGCTTCAACTTGCTTTCCATGGCAGTATCTGCATTGATGGCTTGCTCATAGCTTTTCAGCGCTTCCACTTCATTACCCGGGAATTTTGCCAGGACCTGGGCGCGGAAGGAATAGTCCATCGGCACAAAACCTTCTGTCTTTTGTTTTGTGAAATACTGGTCGAGCCAGGTTTTCGCATTTGTTGAGTCATTCTGATCGTAGTAAGAATATGCGATCAGCTTATAGTAACGCGGATCAGCTTTGTCGGCCTCCGCAGTGATCTTCTGTTGGGCAGCGCTGATTGTTTCCGGATATTTTTTTCTTGCGTACAGGATACTGATGCGGTCGTATTCATTTGTAGGAACCTGATCGGCTACAGCCAGGTATTTGTCGAAATAACCGGCTGCTTTTTCGATGTCCCTGTAATAGTAGTAGTAGTACAGTTCATAGATGCCCGGAGCATAATTTGGATCCAGCGCTATGGATTCTTCAAAGGCCGGCAGGAAATATTCCTTGTTGCCCTGAGTCAGATAAATTTTACCCACTTTGTATTTTGCCGCTGCGAGTTTTGGATCCATGGTCAGCGCTTTCTGATACGCGGTTACCGCAGCACCACCATCTACCTGTTTACGATAGGCATCTCCCAGGATCAGCCAGGTGTCTGCACTATTGAAACCTTTCGCAGTGGTTGCCGGAACGAGTTTTTCGATCACGTAATTTGCATCACCTGCGGTGGCATCCACGTTCGCACGGCCAATTGCATTGAGCACATTGATATCTTTTCCTTTTGAAAGGCTGATTGCCGTCTCAAATCTTTGTCTGGCTTCGTTTGTTTTGCCTTCGAGCAACTCGATATGACCAATGCCCACCAGCACCAGCGGAGCGGAACCGTTCGCCGTCAAAGTTTTCTGATACAGATCCTTTGCAGCGGCCACATTCGCTTGTACGGCACCAGGTTGAGTCTTGTCTTCAAGTAAAGTCTGTCCAAGCCAATACACTGCATCAATATTATTCGGATTTGCAGCAAGTGTCTTTTCAAACTGTTCTTTGGCACTTTTGTAACGTTGATAGTAGAAGAACTTTCTTCCCTGGTCAACACTTTGAGCCAGCAAGGACGTAGTTGTCAACGCAATTGCAATCAGGCTGAGTGTGATTTTCTTCATTGTTTTCGTTAATTGGTGAACTTTGAAATTTATATTTACTGAATAACTCCTATTCTCCGAGCGATGCATCTCTCACGTGTAATCTCATTTTCGCGGGCCAGAGATATGCTCTTCTAAAAATCAGCTGCCCTCTTTCATAGATGAGGAAATCTGCAAAACCGCTGCCAAGTCCGCTATAATTTTCTTTTAAAATATAATAGAGCCTTCTAATCATTGGGTATCTTCTGGTTGCTATATTATATTGAAACGGTTGTGTATATACGATCGGTTGGCAGCCGGTACACTCCAGGGAGGCAATTTTAACTTTTTCTAGAAACCTGCCCTGAGCTGTATCCTCTTTGTCTCCAATCCAGTTTACTCCTATAAGTCCAATTGCATCAGTGTTTTCGCTGATATAGTCCAGTACACCCTGGCTATTCTTTGCAGCTACAACATTTGTTCCAAGGGGAGCTCCTTT
>JACMLD010000489.1 GCA_014379785.1 Chitinophagaceae bacterium | reverse complement strand
TGACCAGCCGCTTACGTTTAACATCGACAAAAATTTTGCGGTAGAAATTACCAGCGACAATGGCAAATACAAGGTAATGGGTGAAAATCCGGATAACTTTCCAAAAGAGCCGGCCGCTGACGACACCACGTCGTTTACCATGCCTTCTTCAGCCCTCCTTACTGCTATCACCAAAACGCTTTTTGCGGTAAGCAATGATGACCTGAGACCAGCCATGACTGGCGTTTTCTTTGAACTTGACAGCAAATACATTCAGTTTGTGGCTACCGATGCACACCGACTGGTCCGCTATAAAAGAACCGATGTGTCTTGTCCCAAATCGGATTCTTTCATCGTGCCGAAAAAGCCTTTGAATCTTTTGAAAGCGGCGCTGCCAAACAACAATGATGAGATTACCATCAACTACAACAGCAACCATCTCTTTGTAAAACACAACAATACCAAGATGAGCTGCCGGTTGATCGACGCAAGGTTTCCGGATTACAAAGTGGTTATTCCTGCAGACAATCCCTACAAACTTGTTGTCAACAAGACCGATTTTCAGGGCGCACTCCGCCGTGTGAGCGTCTTCTCAAACAAGAGCACCAATCAGGTGGTTCTTAATATCCAGGGCAGCGAACTTCAGCTGGCCGCACAGGACATCGACTTCAGCTTCGAAGGAAATGAAAGGATGAAATGCCAGTACGATGGCGAAGACCTGGCCATCGCATTCAACGCAAAATTTCTTATCGAGATGCTGAGCGGTGCCGATAGCGAAGAGGTGAAAGTTGAACTTTCCACCCCAACAAAAGCAGGCATCATCAAACCAACAGAAAAAGAAGATGGCGAAGAACTGCTGATGCTGGTTATGCCGCTGATGCTGAATAATTAATCGCGCTCATTCAATGAGTTTCACACCCATACGAGGATACGACAATTACATTTTTGCAAACATGCAGCTCGGGATGCTGCAGGAGCAGGGCATCAATTGCCATCTCAAAGATGAGATGACGGTTACCATTGACCCGCTGCTGAGTCCCGCGCTCGGCGGAATGAAACTCATGGTCAACAACTCGCAGCTCGAAAGAGCCGAACAAATTCTTGAGGACGCCGAAAATGAATGGGTGAAGACCGTTCCCTGTCCGGAATGCGGGCAGACGCAGCTACAGAAAATTGTTGAAACCACTGAGTTTCCGGGCTTTTGGGGTAAGGTAAAGTCGCTCCTGATAAACGGACAGGAGAACAGGGTGAATAAGTATTACTCCTGCCTGAATTGCAAAAAAACTTTCAACGAAATAATGTAACTTTTCATACAGCATTTGCCGTATGGAAAAGTTTGTTCAATATTGGGAACATATATCCAGCTCTCATCGTATCCTGATACTGATAGGAGGTATGATACTTTTCTGGCTAATCGAAGGATACTATCCCCTGTTCAGGTTTTCTTACCGCCGGTACAGACACGCCGGAATAAACCTCTTTTTTCTCGCCACTACGGTAGTCCTCAATCTCATCTTTGGCATCGTCACCATTACGGCGTGCGACTTTGTAACCAGGCATCAGTTTGGATTGTTAAACTGGATAGCAATGCCGGTCTGGGTGAAAATAATAGCCGGATTGATGCTCGGCGACCTGTTCGGACAATACATTCCGCATTATATCATGCATAAGATCAAGTGGATGTGGAAATTTCATATGGTTCACCACAGCGATACCCATGTGGATGTTACTACCGGCACCCGGCATCACCCCGGCGAATGGCTTTTCCGTGAATCATCGATGATACTGGGTGTTTTTGTTATGGGAATGCCCGTTTGGATGTATTTTCTTTACCGATCCTGCGCAGCACTCTTTACGCATTTCAACCATGCCAATATTATCGTTCCGGAATGGCTGGATCGCCCTATCAGCTGGATTTTTGTGTCGCCGAACATGCATAAGGTGCACCATCATTTTGAGCGGCCGTATACCGACAGCAACTACAGCAATATCTTTTCGCTATGGGACCGCCTCTTTGGCACCTTTAAATACATCGATCCCCGTACAATCCGCTATGGCCTCGATGTGCTGGATGACAGCACGGATGAAAAGCTTGGTTACCAGTTAAAAATTCCGTTCGACAAAGACATTCGGACCGACTATTAAGGCACGAACATTGCATCTTTTGTTGTCAACCAATTTATGATGAACCCCTTGCCTCAATGAAAATTATTGCCCTCTTTATCTCTCTGATTATCAGTTTCTCAACCTTCGCACAGAGTGCCAGGCACATTGCCGATTCCATCCGCCTCAAAAGAAGGGTACCCGCATTGGTTTATGCCGTTATCAGTTCTGACTCCATTTACGAACTCGGAGGGGTGGGATACAAAGAGTTTCGAACCAAAGACAGCATCTCCCTTTCAAATCGTTTTCATATCGGCTCGGCCACCGCTGCTTTCACGTCTTTTATTGCCGCCAACCTGGTAGCAAAAGGGAAAATTCTTTATAACACAAAGATGACGAAGCTGTTTCCCGAGATTGCGGCAAAATGTCGTCCGGAATATAAAAACATCACCCTCGTTGAATTGCTTTCGCAACAGGCAGGCGTCCTGCCACTCAATTCATACCTCGAACTCCATAAGGTGCCAACTTTTCAGGGCAAGCCTGTAGCCAAAAGAGCGCAGTTTGTAAAATGGGCGGTGCAACAGCGTTCGCTCCGCGACACCACGGGGAAACGGTATTTCCGGTTCAGCAACGGCAACACCGCCATCGCCGTGGCCATGCTTGAAAAAGCCAGCGGCAAATCATGGGAGCAACTCCTCGAAGAATATGTAAACCGTCCCATGGGAATAAAAGTCCGTACCCGGTGGCCGGTGAAAATTTCCGGCAAAGAACCCAATGGACACTGGAACGAGGCTGGTAAATTCATTACGCTCGATTCTTCACACTGGTTTGGCATCTCGCCTGCATTGACAGGTGCCTGCGATGCAAATATTACCATAGGCGATTACATAAAATTTATTCAGGATCAGTTACGGGGATTGAGAGGCGGGAAGGCCCGGCTGCCGAAGAGATCATACGAGGTCCTGCATTACAGTTACCAGGATTATTCGCTTGGCTGGGTAAGTATAGAGGTAAATGGCAACCACATTTCAGAATCCGATGGCACAGTTGGCACCTTCTTCAGCCACACCGAAATAATAAAAGAAAAAAACCTGGCCATTATCACGCTTACAAACAGCGGCGACAACTACGCGCGCGGAGCTTGTCTCAACCTCGCAAAAATGCTCCGCGAAATGCGCACGATCTTATAATTACTGTTGCTGCTGCATCATCTCCATGTGGCGTCGGTAAGAGTTTGAAATACTTTCACCATTTTTATTTGGCTGCGGAGTCAGTATTGTTTCCGGCGCATCAATGGTTTCACCATTTTCATATGACACCGACACACCGACTTCCAGCGTATGCGCAGCGGTTCCTTTATAGGTACCCTTAACAGGTGATACATCGCTGAAACTACGACCTGTAGCGAGCCTTACATGCAGATCGTTTGTAATGCAGTTGTTTGTAGGATCAAAGCCCACCCATCCGAAATACGGAATATAAGCTTCCACCCAGGCATGCGTGGCGCCTTCGCCTCTCATGCCGTTTTTATTTGGGCAGATATAACCACTTACATAACGCGCAGGAATTTCCAGCAGGCGCAACATAGCCAGCAGCATATGTGCAAAATCCTGGCATACGCCGGCTCTCAGTTTCCATATTTCATTGAGCGTTGTTTCGACATCCGTTATGCCTTTGATATAAGTGAAGTTTTCGTACACCAGCGTAGTGAGGTGGTTCGCGGCATGCAACGGGGTATTCACTTTCAGAGACTGCAGTGCAGCAAAACTTTCAATTTCGGGAAGCGCCTCAACGTTCTCCTGTTTCAAAAAATCGATATATGGTGTGTGGTGTCTTATTTCATGCAGTTGCTGCCACTGCTGAGGTGCAGGAATTTCATCAGAAGGCATCGGCCTGCTTTTTACAAACACCTCCACCTTTGAATTGATCACCAGTGTGGAATGCGGTTCTGCGTGCATAAAGGAACCTACCAGGTTGCCATAGTAGTTTCTATATACTTCCACCTGGGGATCTCCGGTAATGCGGATTTCCTGGTGGTGTACTTCCTGAAATTCATCCTGAAGCGGATACAGAATTATCTGATTGGCGCTGTCTCGTACCGGTCCTTCGTAGATATAACTCGTGATGTGCTGTATATTGAATCGGGGCATTTAAAACCTGTTGTTATGTATAAGCAAAGTAATTCTGGTTGAGTGCAATCCCTATGCCGTGCAATTCAGCCTTTATTTCATTCAGATACTTGTGAAGTCCGTGGCTCATGATCGTTTCAACCGTTGAATAATGGACCTTGCTTTTGAGGCGCCCAATCATAAATTCTATCTGCTGATAACTGTCTGCCATTCTTTCTCCGCGCAATCTTTCAAAATACCGCTGCAATTGATTGATGGAATATACAATGGATCTGGGAAAGTCGCGGTTAAGAACAATGAGTTCCACCACATTCTTTGCTTCAAAGCCACTGCGGTAGGTTTTGAGATATAATTCATATCCCGATATCGAAAGCAAAAGATATTTCCAGTATATGGTGTCGGTTGTGCTGATATCGTAATTAAGATTGCTGAATTTTACATCCAGGATATCTGCCGACTGGGTAGCACGCTCAATAAATTTTCCAATATTGATGAATGCGTATCCCTCTCCGCGCGCCATCGTGATATCGATGGTACCATAATACAACAGTCCCTGTTTGATGAGACCATCGAGTACGGT
This sequence comes from Chitinophagaceae bacterium, assembly GCA_014379785.1. Lineage (GTDB taxonomy): Bacteria > Bacteroidota > Bacteroidia > Chitinophagales > Chitinophagaceae > JACMLD01. The sequence goes on along the minus strand of JACMLD010000489.1, from coordinate 2,282 downwards.
TACCGGATCTTCCCGATCAAGCAGATTCACGAGCTGTTCGTCTCTTACCGTATGATAAAAATCATTGAGACATTGCCATAATTCTTTTGTGATATGATCCTGAACGCTTCTTGCATTCTCGCGAGCTCTTGTGACAATATTGTAAACCGAGTTTGGATTCTCGCGTGATGTGACCAGGTATTTCAGTGCTGCCCTCGATTCATAAGCCAGCTTGTTGGCTTCTTCTTCCTCGAGATAAGAGAAAATGCGAAGCACGGGCTTCCACGAAAATTCATTGATATCATCCTGGCTCGATGCATAATTGATTTTCAGCATTCTCAGGATGCCATCTGTACGCTCCATGTACCTGCTTGTCCAATATAAACTATCTGCCACCCTGCTCAGCATGCAGTAAATTTTTTAATGATTAAACCGATAATACCCATGTGTCTTTGCTTCCACCGCCCTGCGAAGAATTCACCACCAGCGAACCCTCACGGAGCGCAACCCGGGTGAGCCCACCCGGCACAATCTCAATTCCTCCGGGACCATTCAATGCATAAGGTCTCAGGTCCACTCTCCTCGGCTGCAGCTTGCCTCCCATATAGCAGGGAGCGGAAGAAAGACTGATGATAGGTTGCGCAATAAACTGGCGCGGGTCCTTCATTACCTCTTCCTTGTAAACTGAAATTTCTTCGTCTTTCGCAACATGACCCATCAGCATTCCGTATCCACCGCTTTCGTTGGTTTTCTTTATTACCATCGTGCTGATATTGTCAAAAACATATTCCCGCTGCTCCGCGTTTCTAAGCTGATAGGTGGGTACATTTTTCAGTATCGGTTCTTCGTTGAGATAATATCTTATCATAGCCGGTACAAAAGCATAAATCGCCTTGTCGTCTGCAACCCCATTGCCCGGCGCATTCACGATGGCCACATTGCCCATGCGGTATGCACTCATCAGTCCGGATACGCCCAGCATGGAATTAGCGTTGAAAACCAGCGGGTCCAAAAATTCATCATCCACCCTCCTGTAGATCACATCCACCTGGGTCAGGCCCGTGGTGGTTTTCATATACACTTTGTGATTGTCAACCACCAGATCTCTTCCCTGCACAAGTTCCACACCCATCATACGCGCAAGAGTGGTATGTTCAAAATATGCTGAATTATAGATGCCCGGTGTGAGCACTACGATGGTTGGATGGGCGATCTGACGGGGCGACATCGCCAGAAGATTTCTGTGCAGAATGGTAGGATATTCCATCACCGAGCGCACATTGTTGGCGGGAAGCAGATCCGGAAAAATCCTCTTTGTTATTTCCCGGTTCTCCAACATATAACTCACACCACTGGGCGTTCTGAGGTTGTCTTCCAGAATATAAAAAGATCCATCGTTGTTTCTGATGAGGTCTATCCCCGCGATGTGCACATAGATATCCATCGGCACAGGCGTGTTACACATTTCACGCAGATAGTGCGGACAGCTATAGATCATGTCTATGGGCACTACGCCATCATTTATGATGAAGCGGTTGCTGTAAACATCTTTCAGAAAAAGATTCAGGGCCGTGAGTCTCTGTTTGATGCCTGCTTCAATATGGCTCCATTCTTTTGCAGTGATGATTCTTGGAATGATATCAAACGGGAAAATTTTTTCTATCCCTTCGCCGCTGCTGTAAACGGTAAAAGTGATGCCCTGACTCATAAACAGCCGCCTTGCCTGTTCTTCTTTTTTGTTGAGTTCTTCGGTGCTCAGATTTTGCAGAAAGTTTACCACCCGGCTATACTGATCACGAACGGACTGGTCAGCATACATTTCATCCCAGGTGAGATTGTCTACAAAATAATTATTGAGCAGTTCGGTTGCCTGCATAATGGTGAAGGGTTTTGAGTTTACGAAGCAGGCAAGGCAATCGGAGTCGGTCTCATTCAAATATAACGATTCAGGACAAAAATTAATCCAACAGATTTACCTTTATCAGATGAAGAAAATAGCGATGATTCCGGCCAGGTATGCTGCGACAAGATTTCCCGCAAAGCTCATGCAGATGCTGGGTGACAAACCTGTTATCAGACATACCTACGACAATACGGTGGCGACCGGACTTTTTGATGCAGTATGGGTTGTGACAGACAGCGATATCATTTTCAATGAGATTTCATCAAATGGCGGCAATGTGGTAATGAGTAAAAAAAGCCATGAAAGTGGGAGCGATCGGATTGCGGAGGCAGTAAAAGATATGGACGTTGAAATCATCGTCAATGTGCAGGGTGATGAGCCGTTTGTAAAAAAAGAACCG
>JACMLD010000488.1 GCA_014379785.1 Chitinophagaceae bacterium | reverse complement strand
TTCGAGGTAGTGGCCGGTATCTTCTGGATTTTCATCGTATTCACCCATTGCATTTGGAAGTCCCGCGTTCGGATATGCAGATACATAGCAACTGGAGATCTGCGAAAGCTCTTCAATATGCGGCCGCATTTCTTTTGCACCAAGCGCGCAGTTAAGTCCGATGCTCAACGGTTTTGCGTGCATTACTGAAACGTAGAAGGCTTCCAGTGTCTGGCCACTCAGTGTTCTGCCGCTAGCGTCGGTGATGGTGCCGCTGATCATTACCGGCAGCTCTTTTTGTTTTGTATCTCTGAAGTATTTTTTGATGGCAAAGATTGCTGCTTTGGCATTGAGGGTATCGAATATGGTTTCAACAAGAAGCACGTCTACTCCGCCATCTACCAGGCCTTTTATCTGCTCGTAGTATGCAGTTACGACTTCGTCGAATGTCACCGCGCGAAAACCCGGATTGTTTACATCCGGTGAGAGGCTCAGCGTCTTATTCAGCGGACCGATGGCGCCGGCAACAAAGCGGGGCTTTTCTGCTGTGCTGTATTTGTCTGCTGCGGCACGGGCGCATTTCGCTGAAGCCACGTTGAGTTCGTAGGCCAGATCCTGCATTTCATAGTCGGCCATGGCTATGCGGGTACTGCTGAATGTATTGGTTTCTATGATATCTGCCCCTGCATCAAGGTATTGACTGTGTATTTCTATGATGATCTGTGGCTGGGTGATGCTGAGGAGGTCGTTGTTTCCCTTTACATCTGTGTGCCAGTCTTTGAATCTTTCGCCCCGGTAGTCTTTTTCTTCCAGTTTGTAGCGTTGGATCATGGTACCCATGGCCCCATCAATGATGAGGATGCGTTTTTCGAGTTCGTTTCTGATGCTCATGTTCTTTGTTTTTGCTCTTTCCTGCTGCCGCTGGCGGGAAAGCTTGTTAGACATGGATTCCATCCCGGTAACGGCTCAGGATGGGCCTTTTATTGCTGACAGATGGATTTTCTTTGATTTTTGGCCTTTTGGCTGACTATAAAACGAGCATTTCTGAAGAAGATTCAGAATCGTCGTTTATTAGTTCAGTTTTTTGCCAGGCCGAACAATAAACAAATCCGCCTGTGGAGTGCAAAGGTAGTGCTTAGACCTCGATTTTCAAAGCCTGCCGGGAGGTGTTTGTTGACTTGTTGATTAGTTGACTGGTTAATCAGTTGATCCGTTGATTCGTTGACAGGTTGTCTGCCTTTGAAAATACCGGGCAGGAGGTGCAACAGACGGGAAAGGCATTCTGTCCATATATTTGAGCGAATAATAGAACGTATGGGGTTAATTGTGTATAGAAACAAGGGTATTCTTGTTCTGCTCTATTTGGTAGTGTCCACTTTTTTCTGGGCAATTCTGACTGGTTTTCTTTCGAGGACTTATGGCGGCTTTTTTGCGAACATTGATATATATGAGGTAATGAGCCTGGTGTTTGCATCTACAGCCTTATGGACATATTTGACAAGGTATGACTATTACCGGGACAGAAACGGTGAGAAAAAAAGGATGGACACACCTCACGAACTGTTTTGGATTCCAATGAGGATATGGGTTTACATTCTTTTAATTATTTCGTTGGTCCTGCTCGGGAATAGCCAGTTTAGATATTTTGACCAGATTTAGTCCTGGGCAGGTAAATTAATTGCCTGGTCAATGAATCAACAGGTCAACGAGTCAGGCAACTAAACTGTCACCCCTTCTTGAACTATATTTGTCCCATGCAATTTTCTTCTTCTCTGCTCGAGAACGCTGTCAACGAATTCTCACGCCTGCCGGGCATCGGCAAAAAAACGGCCCTGAGGCTGGTGCTGCATTTGCTGAAGACAGAACCGGAGAAAGTAGTTGGATTTTCTGAGGCTATCAATAAAATGCGACAGGAGATTCAGTACTGCGAGCGTTGCTGTAATATTTCCGACTCGCGGATCTGCTCCATTTGCGGCAATCCGCTGAGGCGACAGGAACTGATCTGCGTGGTAGAGAACATCCGCGATGTAATTGCCATTGAAAGCACGCAGCAATTCAGCGGCACCTACCATGTGTTGGGCGGAATCATTTCGCCCCTCGACGGAATCGGACCGGATCAACTCAATATCGAATCCCTGCTGGCCAGGGTGGTGAAAGAAAATCCTGACGAACTCATCTTCGCCCTCAACCCTAATATCCAGGGAGATACCACCATCTATTATATTCAGAAAAAACTTACTCCCACCCATCCCAATCTGCGGGTAACGACCATTGCGCGCGGAATTGCCTTTGGCGGTGAACTGGAGTATGCAGATGAAATGACCCTTGCCCGGAGTTTGTCCAACCGCCTGCCGGTGGAAAGTTATATCAACAAATGATCCTGTCATGCCGAGCGAAGCCGAGGCATCCCCGGCCGGTACTCTGAGTAGTAGCTGGGGATTTCTCCACTCGCTGTGCTCGGTCGAAATGACAATTATTTCATATTCCTGATTGCATTAAGCGCGACATCATGACCTGCCTTGAGTTTACCTGTGATCACCGCTTCGTACTCCACACCATCGACTTCAACAATCGCATCTACGACACAGGTACCATCGAGGCAACTCATTCTGCTGGCATGTTTTATATTGCCGCGGGAGGTGTTAACAGTTTTGTTGCCCTTATCAATTAAATCAGGGGATGCCCATTTTACCGGAATTGTCTTGTATTCATTACCCGCCGACGGCGAAGTGGTTTCGAGCGACAATGCCTTTGCAAGGAAAAGCGTATGTGTGTTTCCGTTACTACCATTGACAACCATTCCTTCGAACATTGGGTTAGTGCCCGAGTTGCCTGACTGCTCAAACAAAGGATTTTCACCGCTGCGTCTGATGCCATTCTCCTGAATGCCCTTCCCTGCCTGGTTGATTCCTTTTCCCGACTGGGTTATACCTTTTCCACTCTCCTGAATCCCTTTCCTTCCGGCCTGATTAATACCTTTTCCACTTTCCTGTATTCCCTTATCCGAAATGGTCATGACGCTTACTTCATCAGTTTCGCCATCGCCGTCTTCATCACCCGGAAATACAATTATGGCATTGTCGTGACGATTACTTCTCACGGTATTGTTATTCTGTGCGCGCATCTCATTCCTGGCAGCCAGATCACGATGAATGACACGATAATCTTCCCCACCCACGCGAATTATCAACGGCTGATATTGCCGGCGGCCATTATGCGTCATCCCGAGCGAAGTCGAGGGACCCCCGGCATCTCTGTTTGATGCACTGTTATCATCCTCCACAGAAAGATTACCAGAAACGATATGCATTCTCCTTCCTGTTGGCAGTCCACTGGAAGCATCTCTTGGAGATACCACTTCATATACAAATCCACCTTCTTCTGTCTGATTGACTATAAAAAACACTGGTTTATGCTGACGCTTTCCGGTTGCCATACCGCTGCCCGCATCGCGCAACTCCAGTTCACCGCTGTTAAAACCATCTCGAATCAAAATCTTTGACGACCTTCTGCCGGTAGCCATTCCCGAACCCGCTTCCCTGGCTGTAATCACCGTTAGTTCTGACTGTCGGGATTTTCCGCCTGTTTCAAAAAAGGATTTCAGAATTTCTTTGCTGACTTTGCCTGTAGTATTGCCATTTGCATCCTTGAATATAAATGCAGCATCCTCATCATCACAATCGTCAGATACCGCAGATCTTACTATCAATAAGGGTTGGTATTGTCTTTTGCCTGTCGGCAGACCTGAACCTGCATCACGGGCAGAGGAAGGGCCGCTTTGGAATTCAGACTGACTGTCTTCAAATCCATCACCGTCTACATCACCAGTAACAACCATTCTCTTGCCGGTCGCCAGGCCGCTGGCCGCATCACGCGGACTCTTCACGGTATGAGCCGCAATTACCTCTGCGTAAAGCCTGCCTTCATGAGCATATATTTTTGAAAAGTCAGTATCGAAATCGGTGCTTACCACCCTGTATGGCTTGTGCGTGCGTCTGCCTGTTGCGAGGCCACTTCCCGCATCTCTCGGACTATTGATATTGCTGCCTGCATCTATTACCAGGTTTTCATACTTCGCCTTACCTGCTCTGCGTCCGGTAGCGAGTCCGCTGCCAGCTTCTCTTGCAGTCACAACTTCCACATAGGTCTTACCATTTACATTTACAATATTGTTCGACACCAATCCACAACCGCCTTCATCGCTTTCAAAAACCTTGTATCCATTCTCTCCGAGATTTCCTCTAACGGTTACGGGCACTGCCTCTTCTGCCAGTTGAGCTACATAGTCACCTGCCGGAATATTGTTCACACCAAAACTTCCATCGGCATTTGTACGGGCGGGGTATGCCTGACCGTTAGATACAGATTTTAATTTTATATCAAGACCGGGGATTGGATCGCCAGGGAAAGCACTGCACTGGCCAATTTCCGCTCCATCAGCGCCTCGGTAGGCAAATGCAGTCACATAGTTATTGATGGCTTTCAACGGTGTACCAGCACTGCCATTGCTGCCACGCAGTTCAATTTTTTCCGGCACAAATATAAGACTGTCGCCATCCGATTTCTTTTCACGGTCATTACGACTTGTTTTATCAGCATCTGCTTTGTCAGAATATGTTTTTGATGTTCGCTTTCTTTTTACCTGCTCTTTTTCTCCGCCGCCCAGATCAAACTGTAATCCGATGGACGCCTGGATAAACTGGTTTGCGGATGTTACGAATGTAGGCGCAGTGCCTTTTTCGCGCTCATAGTTATAGGTTGACTGGTCCGATTTGGTGCTGAAATAATTTCCACTCAGCATCAGTCCGAGTTGCCTGCTGATATCATAACGGATACCCGCACCTGTATTCCATGCAAGCGCATTTTTGTTATCGCCGGCCTGACTCACATATACATTGTTAGAAATAACGCCTTCGCGATAAACAACAGCATATCTGCCGGGTTGATTTATTCCATATCCTCCCTTCGCCCAAAAGTTTACACTGAGATCTTTGTTGGTCCAGCTCAAAACCGGTCCCAGCAACATTTGTGTGCTGCTGAAAGCAGATTCGTTGTATGTCAGCTGAGACTGTGGAAGTCTGAATTTTTCAGCGATGGCCTGACCTTTTCTTTTGTATTCATCGTCTGTTCCCAGTGATGTGATTTGTCCGAGATACGCACCCAGTCCAAACCGGAACGCCGCGTTTCCAAATACCATATCAAGATGATTGCCGAAATGAATCCCTTGTCCATTGTGTATTTCAGAAGAGCCGCCGTTACCCGATGGCACCGAAATTCCGGACAGCAAATAATTTTTTAAAGTTGGTTGGGGAAACACAGAGGTAGAGCAATACATTCCGAAAAGGAGCAAAGCAGCCTTTTTCATGATATTGGTTTTTAGGTTTACAAGGTGGTCAGATCCGTATAACGCAAAAAATCAATATGTATTTGATGTCGGGACTATAAGTCATACGCACCGTCATTTCGACTCCTCTCCGCAAAGCGGAGGGGGTGGAGAAATCCCGTGCCGATGGTTTGAGTCACTACCTCCGCACGTCACTGCCCCACGGCTGTGTTCCTGCTGATATTCTTTCTGTGAGGCTTTCTTTAATTTAACCGCAGGAGCCAAGGCCGCTACGGGCAGATGCCGATGCGTCGGTTGCTGACACCATGTCAATCCAGAAGGCTGGTTCATTTCATCAACATGGAGCGCAGTGAGAGGGATGAGGTGGACCTCATCTATTATCCTAATCGCAAACATCCGATCCGACACCGGAAAATGCATAGCCGCTCTAGGTTGTATGCCTTTTGTAGGTCACCTCTCCGAACTCCACGCTGACAGCCCGCTTCGATGGCAACTTGCCCGTAGCGGCCTTCGTTCCAGCTCCGGCCGTATCC
>JACMLD010000487.1 GCA_014379785.1 Chitinophagaceae bacterium | reverse complement strand
CGAGTGCCTGCCACGGTGCTGTATAAGGAATCCACCGCCTTAGCGGGGGTGATAGACAGCAACAGTGAGACGCCAGGGTTTGGCGTGTGTTATTGTTTTGTTCAGCCCATGTGGGTAGGCACAAAAACCATGACAAACCCGCAGCCGGGGCAGGCCGCAAGGCGAGCACAACAACAGAAGGCAGCGGGTGGCCTGTATGCTACTGAAGTGAATGCAGGACGTAGTGGAACGAAATGGAACCCAGTGAGGATTGTAGGGCTGCTTTTTTGTAAGGGCAGAGGCATCCCGGAAGTAAAGCCTTGAGACCAGGCACGTGATGCCGTGCCCTGAAACAAAAATGCTGGCCAAAGAATCACTCAAATGGACAAAAAAGCAAACTGTCTTATAATACACCAGTAAGTTGTACTCCCTGCTGGGAATTCACAGCAGTCCAAAAGTTTCAGAGAGATACTTATTTATTTCGCTGCTCCTGCAAATATTTGATCACATTGGCCAACTCCGCCTCGCTAATCGAACTTGCCAACCCCTCGGCCATGGCAGATCCAACCGGCGTAATTTTCAGTACTTCTGTTTTATTGAAAGCAACCGGCGCTGTAGAAGGAGTAGTCTTGATGGAAATGTAAGCTGCATTCTCCATCACTTTAATGCCCTGCTTCGCTTCACCATTCTTCAAATCAAGCCGAACGCTGTAATAGCCTTCTTTGATATTTTTATTTGGCCATAATACTTCCGTGATGATGTCCGATACCGACAACCCGCTACCAATAGCTGCAAGATTCGGTCCGATATTTCCTCCCTTGTCGTTCAGAATGTGACAAGCATTACAGGTGAGCTTATTCCTATAAACTTTCTCGCCCTCGGAGGCGTTCCCACTGCTTTTTACCAGCGATACCAACTTGGTTATATACTTCTCGTTATATTCTTTCGGAATGGTACTGGCGGTGGTGGATTCAAATGTTTGAATGGTAGCCAACAGGGCTGCGTCATTTACATGTCGCTGGTCCAATGCGACTAATGCTGCTGATGCAAGATTGGGTGACAGTCCCTGCTTTTTTACCTCTGCAGTCAGTGCTGCTATGCCGCCGGGCTCGTAGATCATGGCAATCACGGTTTCACGCATCTCATTCACGTCTCCGGAACCTCTTTTCATTTCCTTTACGGTTTCAATGGCACCCCTTGCCACATCTATTTTCGCATAGCCGAATACGCAGGCCAGCCGCACGGTTTTCGAGCGTGTTTCAGCGGAGAATTTATCCAGGATCGCGAGAGCGTCCTGCGCTTTTACAGCAACGAGGGCACTGATGCCTTGTGCAATGACTTGATCTGACTGCCTGGGAGCCAGAACGCGTTTGCTGACCAATGGAGATAGCGACCCAATATTCCAGGATTTGATCAGTTTGAATGCAGCAATAAGGATTGCCTCCGATCCCTCGTTTGCAACCGTATTTCCAATAGAACGAATTGCATTTTCTGTCAGCACCGGGGCCTTGCCCTTCCCGATCTCTTCCAGTAAGGGCGCGTTCTTTTGTGTAAATGGCAAACTAAGTAAGTACTCAATATCCGCGGGCTCTCCCACTTTACACAAGGCGGACAACAATTTGCTCTTTACATCGGCCGGGTACTCTGCTACGCTCAATAAATTCCGATACATTTTTGCGGTATACCATTCCGGTGTCAGGATGCTGATGACTGCTCCTAACTCGTTATTGTTTGCGAAGCGGGTTTCATTCTTTCTGAAAGCAGGTTCCCATGAGTCTTTCAAAGCAAATACTGTTTTGTCGAAAGCATGCCGGATGAATTTATCCATCGGGTATTTAATGATCCCTGCCGCCAGCCCCATGGCTTCGGGCTGATACACCTGACTAATGCTAACCAATGCCATCAACCGAACCCTTGGATGTTTATCTTGCAGTAATGGTTTGATCAATTCCAGCGGCGCGGGCAGCCTGTCTGACCATCTGCCGGTTACTTGTGCAGCATAGGCTCTTGCGCGGGGTTCCCTGGCTTTTAATAACTTCCGGAGCAAAGGCTCATCGACGGTTTCAAAAGTTTCATACACGGCTAATGCTTCCATCAGATGATGCTCATAAGCTGCGCCTGAAGTGCTAAGTGATTTTATCCATTCCGCAACTGCGGGTAAAACAGCTGCAGCGGGTTTCGAAGCAAGCAAACGTCGCGACTGATAGCGCACCCAATAATCATCCGACTTCAATTCGTTAAGGAGATTGGGAATGGACTGACCGTCCAGTACGGGTGGCTTTGATAATGGCCTGCCAAGGGCAGTGATCTTCCATACCCTTCCATGCGTTTTATCCCTCTGCGGATCTCTCAGTGAAGCCTGATAATGTCCGATGATGGGATTGTACCAGTCGAGCACATAGATAGCGCCATCGGGTCCTGTTTTAATATCGACGGGCCTGAAATTTTTACTTACCGAAGACAGCAAGGGTTCTACCAACTTAGCGGTATATCCTGCACCTGACTCACTGATCTTCATCCGCTCAACTTTATTGTTGTAATATCCTGCAATCAGAAAATCTTCTCTTATATCTGCCGGCAAATGATTGGAGCGGGGTATTTCAACACTCCCCGATTTGATTCTTGTTGCACCGATCTCAGGAACCAATGCTTTATGACTGGTCAGGATCATGGCCGCTGAACTAAAGTATACTCCGGTATCGTTCGATTTGGTAAACCATTCGCCCCAATCACCGAATGTCATACCCCAGGGATTATCGCTGGCAGTCGATTCATCGAGTATGTTATCCAACTGCTGTGTAGAAGGACGATAACGCCAGAGCCCACCCCGATGCGCGCTTTTCACTCCCCAGGGTGTTTCTACATAACTGTGTATGCTCAGCCCCTGGCTGAAAAACAGATCGCCACCCGGGCTCCAGGTAAAGGAGTTGATGGTTTGATGCGAATCGTGTGTGCCAAAACCGGATAATAATGTTTTCCGCAAATCAGCTTTGAGGTCGTTGCTGGTATCTTTTAAGAAAAGAAGCCTGGTCTGTTCGCCCAGATAAACGCCGTTATGTCCTAGTTCAAAACCGAGCGGTATATTAAGGCTGTCGGCAAACACGGTTGATTTATCTGCCTTTCCGTCCTTATCTACATCTTCCAGCACAATGAGTTTATCATTGGTCGATTGTCCGGGTACCGGCTGCGGATAGGCAGGAATACAGAGCACCCACAGTCTGCCTTTTTCATCCCAGCGCATGGCGCAGGGCTCGGCGATGCCGAGTGCTTCCGAAGCAAACAATTCAATCTTATAATTTTTATCGAGTCGGAAAGATGCTAGCTCTTCAGCAACGGAAGGATCTTCTACACCTGATTTGTTTTCTACAATGACCGGAGCTGAGGTATTTTTTGTAACAGCTGTTGTTGTATTTGAACTTGTTTTACCACTGCCCAGATCTTCTTGCAGCAGGCCGATCTTTTTTTCTGCATCTTCAAGGATGGGTCCGAACACTTTCATCTCTGCAGGAAATATTCGGTTACTCCCGTCTTTCCAATGTCGGCTGAATGCCTGTTCTGTACGGTCTCCATTCAGAAAGGCCCAGTTACCGGGCCGCCAGTATCCAAACCATATTTTATTCTTCTTATTGATCTGATCCCTTAATGGTTCCAGTTCGGGTGTATAGGGTTTCCCGATGCCAAGGCTTTTCATGGTAACCTCCGCCGCCAGTTTCTGCCGGTCTTGGATCAAATGGATGCCATCATAGGTTACCTGGTTTCGGCTGTCCATTAAAGTCCAGTAAAGATCCACAAATGCATAACCCTCCGTTTGCGCCATCAGCTGGATAGCATTCATATATTGTTGCATCGCCGTTTTCTCCAGCGGGTTATTCCATAAAGGCTGATCATTGACTTTCAACATAGCAGGATCGTAGGCAATGGGTGAGAGAATAACGACCTGTTTTCCTTTGTTCCTGAGGGTATCCAGTAGTTTTTTATAGGCGTCGATAAACGCAGGTAATTCTTTCTCCCCTTGTAAAGCTTCCATTTGACCAAATTGCACAAACACCACATCATTCTGAAGGCTATCGAGATTGGTGAGCCAGTCACCGAAACCTACATCCCTGTACTGTTCGGTCACCTGGTCGCCCTCCCATCCCAGGTTCCTGTATTTGACGTTGGATTTATCGAAATAGGCAGTGAGTAATGTTTCGAGATAACCATCGTTCTGCATATTGGCAATATTGGTGCCGCCTGTAAACGCCACTACATTACCCGATTTCAGGTCGATGAATCTTTGTCCGGGTACCGGCACCAGTGGTTTGTGCAGCATACTATTCATAACAGCTTCCGACTTGCCCCCCAATGAAACGACAGGATGATGCACCAGCGCATTGATGCGGTATCGCACCGTCTGCGCTGGGCCGGAATGGATCTGCAAAGCGATATATCCTTCTGCCGTGCCGGCCTTGTCTCGCGTAGCAGAAACGACATCGCCGTTTACGGCTATCCAGATCCGGTCGCCCGATGCCAGGATTTCATATTTGTTCCACTGGCCATCTTTTACAACGGTTCGTTTCGGATCGGAGGTATGCAGCAAACCACGGGCATCTTCTTCATAGAGCGTTCCCCATATATTTATGCCGTAATTCATCCCGATATCGGCCTGATAGCCCATGGCCTGACCATAGTCATCCATTTTTTTTGAACGGAACTGAATACCGGCGTTTCGGTCAGCCGATTCCAGTTTCACATCTATGCTCAGGTAGAAATCCTTCACCTTCACCGACGACCAGATGAACTGATTCCGTGGCATTTCATCAGTAGCCCTACCCACGATCGCAGAGTCTTCCACCGACCAGTATTTTTTTTGCTGTTCCGGGGACCCGGCTGTCCAGCCGCTGAGGTCTTTGCCATTAAAAAACGCGTCATCTCTGCTGGGTGAATGGGAGCAGCCGCAAAGCATAAAGAGGGCTGTCAAGATCGGGAGATAAATCAGGAAGCCGTATTTTATCGGGAAACGATGTGGTATACACGAATGCATCATATTGAAAGAAAAAGGATTCAAAGTATTAATCTAAGCTTTTTGGAGTGAAACTATAACAGATGCTGGTTTTTTGTGTCGTTCGAACAACAAAAAATATAATTATTCTGACATTATTTGCGCGGATCCTGCTCAGATTATTTCACTT
>JACMLD010000486.1 GCA_014379785.1 Chitinophagaceae bacterium | reverse complement strand
TCTTGTTTCATCATTGAAAAGAAAAGGCGTTGCACTTACGATATATGGCAAGCCGTCGATTACCATTTCAAAAGATTGGGTTTTTGTCTTCATGATTTCCCTTTTTTAGATTTAAAAAACTACATGTTTCTGTATTCAATAAACATGCCCCAATGCCTCCATTAAGTTTTATTAATCCTGGATGGCTTTTCCAGTTTTCTGGTCCACCGCGATAACTCAGTGGTTTCAAACATCAACACGAGCACACCCTGGTCAAATTTATATTTGTTGACCCTGAAAAGACTTTTGATAAATGCGTTTTCGTTGTAACCCGGACACGCCATTTTTGTAGTTATCATATTCTGATTAAAAACAATACTGGTGTCGGTGAGTTCAAATGTGCCGCGCATGCGGTTGCAACCGGTATTTCCCGTAAATGTCCTTTCACTGACACTGATATTCAGGGTCGGACTGTTACCTGCTCCCGTATCTGATGGAAGGACAGGTTGCAGGTACCATATGCCACCCAGAGTCGTGGTATCTGCAGTCGGCGGAATCGGAGTTGTAGCTATCAGACTGTCATCGGTCATCTCAGTACTGTCTGCATTTTTTACATTCTGATGTGACACAGGCGTATTGCAAGCAATCGCCAGACTGATTATTCCCACAAATATTAAATTCATCATAATCACATTTTTTATTTTAAAGAATGTTCGTCCACCGGGAACGGTGCCTCCGGGCTGCGGGCGAGAATTGTATTTCTCACCATCTGCAGCACACAGACCAGCCCAACAACGCCAAGAGCAAACCATGCCGTACGTACAATTTCGAAATCACCCTCTCCGGCACCAGATGCATGTTTTAAAATAATTCCATAAAGGGCCCAGAGAACAACCAGGCCATAGAAAACATTTTTCCTTGTTGTGATCACCAGCGTGGCTATCATTCCGGCAGCAATAATCATTATGAAAGTCCAGCTGACACTGCCGATGCCTGCACCATTCCAATCCGTGGAAGCAAGCCAGGAGCTGACATTCGCAATAGTGGCAATGGTGATCCATCCGAAATAAATGCTCAGCGGAGCCTGTGAAAAATATTTCGTTTCACTGATCAGTCTGGGCCGGTAGATATCTGCCCGCAGGTGAATGACAATAAGTGATAGAAGTTGGGCGAGTATCAGCACGACCGATAGCACCATTTTTTCATTGGTCCATGCGATCAGCCAGGAAGCTGTAAGCAGATTATTGATGATAAACCATGGGCCGATATTTTTGAGTGATGCATTGGCAGGATGAAAGATGTTGGCCTTTTGGGTTTTGATAATATGATAAACAACAAAGATGCCGAGTGTCAGGTAGATCACTCCCCACACAGCAAATGTGATGGGAGCGGGAGTGAAAAGGCTTGGATATTTTGATGAAACTTCTCCTACGTCCTGGCTGTTCACTGCTTTTACCTGGGTTAAGTATGATAGTGAGATATGAATGACCAGGGTAACTGCGTTGAGAATGGCAAGGATTCGAAGTCGTTTCATGATGGGGAGTTTGCTACCCCAAAAATGCAAAAAAACTATGCCAGAGCGATATTAGGCGGCTTTTGCCTTCAGGTGCTGCAGTATTACTCGGAAAAGGTCTTCGGGGTTGAAAGGTTTTACTATGATATCGGACAAACCTGCCGCAAAGACTTCACTTTCAACTTCTTTGGGCAGACTGGCTGTGAGGGCAATGACCGGCAATGTGATGCCTCGCTGTCTCATCCTTCGGGTGGCATCATAACCGTCAAGCACCGGCATGTCCAGGTCCATCAGAACAATATCGTGTCTTTCTCCTTCAAACCGATCAAGTGCCTCCTGGCCGTTACCCGCCACGTCGATGATTGCGCCGCAGCGCTCAAGGAAGGTTTTTGCCACCAGCACATTTATCGGGTTGTCTTCTACGAGCAGGATATTTATGTCGAGCAAAAGGTTTTTCTCAGATTTGAGTTTCACTGAAAGGTCTACGGCCTCGATAGATTCTGTTGTAAGTGGAAATGTCTGGGTAAAGAAAAAAGTAGATCCTTCGCCAGGAACGCTTGTCAGTTCAAGAGCCGAACCCTGGAGTTCGAGAATTTTCTTACTGATGCTGAGGCCCAGTCCCGTGCCTCCGAAACTCCGACTAGTGGATGAATCTGCCTGGGTGAATCTTTCAAAGATCAGCTGTTGCTTGTCTTCGGCGATCCCGATTCCGGTATCTGTCACACTGACTTTTATGCGCATTTCATTTTCATCGGAAAATTCAACCTTAAGTTTCAAAGTGACTTTGCCTGCCTTCGTAAACTTTATAGCATTGTGCAGAAGGTTTGTGATGACCTGTGTTGTGCGCGTTGGATCACCTATCACCTTTTGGTTTATCAGCGGGTCAATATCAAGTTCAAGCAAAATTCGTTTTTCCTGAGACAGTGTTTTCAGACCTGCTGTGATATTTCTGGCGATAGCCGGCAAATCCATGCTTATTTTTTCGATGCTTATTTTTCCCGCTTCGATCTTGTTGTAATCAAGAATATTGTTTACGATTGATATCAGGTTATTTGCCGAAAAAAGAAGTACATCGAGATTTTCTTTTTGGTCGGGCCTTGGCTCGGAACGCTGCAGCAGATGCGCCATTCCGATTACCGAATTCAAAGGTGTTCGAATCTCGTGAGACATGGTACTAAGAAATTCCGACTTCGCCACAAATCCCTGCTGGGCTTCAATGTTTGCCTGACGAAATGACTCCGAAAACCGGCGCGACAGAACCAGTGACTGGAGAAAAAAGAAAACGATATATCCCGAAAAAATGACGGTTTTCATGGGTATAAACAGGCCAAAATATTCAAGATTGATAATGAGAAATATCATTAGCAGCACGCCACTACTGAGCAGGGCGAACAATGCCCCGCTTCTTTTATTGCGAACCGCCTTTCCATAGATGAAAAAGGCAAAAACAATAAAAAGGAACATGAGGGCCAGAAAATAGTTGAGAAGGCATGTAAACACAGAAGTTGGCGCAAGTATAATGATCGTACTGAAGACAAAGCAGAATCCAATCATAAAATTGACACCGTACCTGCCAGCTTCTTTTGGATATAAACTGCCCGAATATTTTGCAAAGCAGGCGACGGCAAGAGTTAAGCTTAGATATTCAAGTCTAAGGGTTAAAAACCAACTTATATCTGGCAGGATCGTATTCAGGATATGCAATTTGGTCCCAACCATCCGATAGCTGTATATCATGCAGAAAAGTGAAAAATAGAGAATGGGTGTATTTTTTCTGCTGAAGATGAACAGGCCCAGAAAAAATAATCCGCCCATGAAAAGACAGCCCGCAAGAGTAAGGTCTACTGCGCTTTCTCGCCGATATTGGAGGAGTATTGCTTTGCGGCTGCCGAGTAAAATATCTTTGTGAGGCCCCCCTTTGGTATGCCAGTAATTGCTGATGTGCAGCACAAAGTTGAGCGTGTCTTTGCCTTGGGATATGGTAGCCGTTTGTGTTGCCCAAAACGGAGTGGCTGTAGCTTTTATACTGTCAGGCCGCCCATTCTTACTGATCGATTTTCCATTCAGGAATAATTCATAATTGGTGCAGGCATCCGGAATATATAATGAGTAAGGTTTATGTTTTTTGGGGAGGTAGATGGTCAGCGCATAGCTGGCGTATCCAAAGTTTGTCAGTTTATTCCCGTTCAGTCTTTGGTTTTTCCATAGAACCGGCATGGGAACATAGTCGTCCGGAGCGGGAACTGCGGAGGGTTTTATCAGCTTGTTCCAATAGAAACCCCATTCCCCTTTCAATGGAATAACGGTACTATCGAGGTTGGTGCTGCGAAGATCAAGAATTCCATCTACGGCAAGAGGAATTGACTTCTGGCAAAAGCCTGAAAGACTCAGAACAGTCAATACAAATACAGAAACAAATTTGCGAATCCACAACATGGTAAGACACAACGTTGGGAGCAAAAAAAAATGATATAAATCGCTCTCGGAGGCAGGGTAAGTTTTGTTAATAGGGGTTTATACCTAAGTCCTACCATTATAAATAAAGAAAGCCATTCCTGTATTCAAGAATGGCTTTCATTTTATGAAATCTTTTTTCTCTTATGATTTTTTTGGTTCCAGGAGTTTGAAGAATTGATCGAGCTGAGGCAGGATTACAATTCTCGTTCTTCTGTTCGCAGCGCGTCCTTCCAGGGTTCCGTTATCAGCAACGGGTTTGTATTCTGCGCGGCCGGCGGCGGCGATATGAGCCGGGTCAAGTCCGTACTTCTTCTGAAGAATACGTGCGATGGATGTAGCTCTTTTCACACTCAAATCCCAGTTGTCGATCAGGATTCCCTTGCGGAAACCGATGTTATCGGTATGGCCTTCGATCATAAACTCCATATCCGGCTGGTTTTGCAGTACTGCGGCTACTTTTCCAAGTACTTCGTTCGCACGTTCTGTGACATCATAGCTTCCGCTTTTGAAGAGCAATTTGTCGGAAATGTCGATAAACACAACGCCTTTGTCAACTTTGATATTAATGTCTTCATCATTGAGATTTCCTACAGCGCCTTTCAGATTCATCACCAGGGCCATATTCAAAGAATCCTTTCTTGACATAGCAGCCTGGAGATCCTGTATATACGCGTCTTTTGCTCCAAGATTATCAAGAGACTTTTTTATGCTTTCGGCTTGGGAAGATGAAATCACCGACAGATCCTGTAATTGTCTCAGCGCCTGGGTGTTGTTTTCTTTGAGGAAGGCCATCTGTTTGTTCAGACTTTCAATCTCTGTTTCAAGGTTCGCTCTTTTTCTTGCAGCTTCTGCTTTATCGGCTTCGCAGGTCTGGAAAGATGTCTGAAGTTTTTCATAGTTGCCATTGAGTTCGGCATACCGTGCCTGTTCGGCTTTGAATTTCTTATTGCTCACACAAGACATGAGCAGCATGGAGCAGGCAATCGGAAAGGCAAGTTTGGTGAATGTCATATGCTTTTGGTTTTATGATACACTTTGGTGATAGTACCTCAGCCGGGGCAAAGTTAGCGTTGCAGGTAAAATCATTCAATTATAAGTTGGTTAATATTTTTTTCACTGCCACTTTCTTTTTAGCGAATTTTGCTACGATAAATCAATATATATGCCATTAGACATGACACTTCCCGTTGCAATTGGTTCTGATCACGCAGGTTTTGCTTATAAAACCGCTCTCATCAGCTGGCTGGAGGGAAAAGGATATAAGATAATTGATCATGGCGTGGGTGAAAACAAATCAGTTGATTACCCCGACTATGCGCATGCGGTTGCCACCACAGTGGAAAGTGGCAAGGTGGCGTTTGGTATTTTGCTTTGCGGCAGTGCGAACGGGGTTTGCATGACTGCCAACAAACACGCGGGCATCAGGGCCGGCCTCGCATACATGCCTGATGTTGCCAAACTGATCAGGCAGCACAACGATGCGAATATCATTTGTCTTCCTGCCCGCTTCGTGGCTCTTGAACTGGCCATGGAAATGGTATCCATTTTTATAGAAACGGAATTTGAGGGTGGTCGTCATCAGACCAGAGTGAGTAAGATATCGTGCTAATCATTAATTAAACTTTCACATGCTTAAAAAAATGTTTGCAATGCTGCTTTGTGCAGCGCCTGTAACGCTTATGGCCCAGGAGCCCGCTGATAAATTTGCGGCAACGATCACAAAAGAAGATCTTAAAAAACAGCTGACTGTCATTGCCGGTCCAGAGATGGAAGGCCGTGAAACAGGCACAGAAGGACAGCGCAAGGCCGCAGCATATATCGCCGCGCAGTTTAAATCAATCGGGTTGCTGCCTGCGCCGGGCACCGATAATTATCAGCAGTATTATGCTGTTGGATACGATTCGTTGCTTAACTCTACTTTCAGTTTTGGCAACAAGGCCCTGTTTTCGGGAAAAGATTATGTTGATGAAACGGCGATCAACAATTCTGCGAAAGTGACTGCGAAAGAAATTGTATTTGTGGGTTATGGCATACAGGATGCGAAATACAATGATTTTGAGAAAAAGAATGTGAAGGGAAAGGTGGTGATTTTTTTTACAGGTGAGCCAAAGGTCGACGGCAACTATCTGATATCAGGTACTAAGGTGCTGAGTCCATGGGGTTCGGGAAGAGGGCTGCCAGAAAAGCTCGCGGCAGCGAGAAAGAACGGTGCGGTGGCAGCGATTGTAGTGAATACGGGAATGGACAGTATATCTACCGCTTACGCCCGGATTTCAAAGAAAACAAATATGCGTCTTTCAAAAACTGGCAGTGAAAGCATCAATGCCATTACGATTCCGGGTGGACTGGCCGCATCTCTTTTTGGAGATGATTTTGCAAAGCGTTTGTTGACCGTTGCAAAATTAAATGCCTTGCTCAATACAGAATTGTGGAGTGCAAGGGAGAAGGTGTCCTACGAATTCAACGAACAGAAGTTTAACGTGAATGCAAGTAATGTGGCAGGATACATTGAGGGTACCGATAAAAAGGATGAGTATGTGGTGCTGACCGGTCACTATGACCACCTTGGTATCAGAAATGGAAAGATTTATTTTGGCGCTGACGATGATGGCAGTGGTACCTGTGCCGTGATTGAAATGGCGGAAGCGTTTGCAAAAGCAAAGGCGGAAGGCAATGGTCCGAGAAGAACCATTGTGTTTATGACCGTTTCCGGAGAAGAAAAAGGTTTGTGGGGTTCCGAGTATTACGGTGATCATCCGCTTTTTCCTCTTGAAAAAACTTCGGTAAATCTGAACACAGACATGGTGGGCAGAATAGATCCAAAGCGTACCCAGGGAGATTCAATGAACTATGTTTATGTGATCGGCGATGATAAGCTCAGCACTGAGTTGAAGACTGTCAGTGAATCAGTAAATCAGAAATACAGCAAGCTTGAGCTTGATTACAAATACAATGATCCCAAGGATCCGGAGCGTATTTATTATCGCAGTGATCATTACAATTTTGCACGCAAGGGCGTTCCGATTATCTTTTATTTTAATGGCACGCATAAGGATTACCATCAGCCTACAGATACCGTTGAAAAAATTGTCTGGGACCTTTATGAGAAACGCGTAAGATTTGTTTTTTATACTGCCTGGGAAATGGCGAACAGAGAAGGAATGATGAAGAGGGATATACCGTTGAATTAGGGGAAAGGGGGGAAAAGAAGTTCTTGGTTCTTGGTTTGTAGTTCGGAAGTACACTCTGAGAAAAGGTCACCCCGAGCGCAGCCGAGGGGTCCCACGCTGATACTCGAAGTAATAGCTGGGGATGTCTCGGCTCCGCTCGACATGACCATTTAATTTCGCAGCCCTTATGAACTATAAACCAAGAACCACGAACTTCTTTTCTCCCCCCTTTCTACCATCCCAAAATATAAGCAAAAATCAACGGCGCTACAATGGTCGCATCGCTTTCAACGATGAATTTTGGTGTGTTGATGTCTAGTTTACCCCAGGTGATTTTTTCATTGGGCACCGCGCCGGAATAAGACCCGTATGAGGTGGTGGAGTCGCTGATCTGACAGAAATAGCTCCAGAACGGAACATCGTGCCATTCGAG
>JACMLD010000485.1 GCA_014379785.1 Chitinophagaceae bacterium | reverse complement strand
TTTGAAAAAGATGCTTTGAAATTCCCCTCCCGCCTTTTTGAGTATCAGAGACAACTGTTAAAAGAAGGTGTTTTTGAAGCGTACAATCAATGGATTTTTGGCAGCGTTCAGAATCTTACCGGGTTTCAGAACTGGACCACCACCCACAGCGAAGCATACAATCAATTTACAAACGCTCAGAAAAACCGAATGTTTAAAGTGCCCCAGGGGCAGTATTATCAGACCGTTTCCAGATAAAATTTCCACTTACTTGTTAAAGCGAGCCGGCTACTGTCGCCGGCTCGCTTTTTTGTTGTTTTTTCCATAACTTGATTGATGAACACCCTAACGATTGTGACATGACAGAACCTAGAAGATTATTTGATTGTCTGGAATATCATTTGGAAAGAACTCCGCTGCCCGTAATGCTTTCTGCAAAAGAAAACGGTAGCTGGCACGGATACAGTACCGGGGAAGTAAATGATATCGTACAAAGGCTGGCAGCCGGTCTGGTTAATCTCGGGATCAGTTGCGGCGACATGACCGCTGAAGGGCGCGACAAAATTGCGATCCTGTGCCGGAACAGACCAGAATGGGTGATGGTCGACCTGGCAGTTCAACAGACCGGAGCAATACTGACTCCAATCTATCCCACTATCAATGTAACGGAACTTGAATTTGTATTGAGAGATGCGGACGTGAAGATGGTCTTTGTAAACGATGAAGAAATCTTTCATAAGGTCGCCAGTATCCGCGAGCGTCTCCCTGCACTGAAAGCAATATACTCTTTTGAACATGTGGCGAATACCAGCCACTGGAAAGATGTGTTGAAAGCTTCCACTCCTGAAGGCATTGAAAAAGTAAAGCAGATTGCTTCAAACGTAAAGTATGAAGACCTCGCAACAATCATTTACACCTCAGGCACTACCGGCACACCCAAAGGAGTGATGCTTACCCACAGAAATATTCTGAGCAATGTGATGGCGGGAATACCTTGCTTCCCCCCGGGAGAAAACATGAAAGCCCTTAGTTTTCTGCCCCTCAATCATATTTTCGAAAGAATGGTGACCTATCTGTATCTCTTCAGGGGTGTATCGGTGTATTACGCAGAAAGTCTGGAGACCATCGGTGAAAACCTCAAAGAAGTGCAACCTGATCTGTTTACCACTGTGCCGAGACTCCTGGAGAAAGTGTATGACCGGATTATGCAGAAGGGTGCAGCGCTTAGCGGTGTAAAGAAAAAATTGTTCTTCTGGGCCCATTCGCTTGCCGAGCGTTTCGAAATCAATAAAAACCAGGGAATCTGGTATAATATGCAGCTGGCGCTTGCCAATAAACTCATTTTCAGCAAATGGAGAGAAGGTTTGGGCAACCGGCTCAAATGCGTGGTGTCGGGTGGCGCGGCCTGCCAGGTGCGTCTGATCAGAATTTTTACTGCTGCTCAGATTCCGATTATGGAAGGGTATGGTCTTACCGAAACTTCTCCTGTGATCAGCGTGAACAGGTATGATGTTGCCGGTCGCCGGTTTGGAACCGTTGGTCCGCTCATTGACGATGTGGAAGTAAAGATTGCCGAAGACGGCGAAATTCTTTGCAAAGGTCCCAATGTAATGCTTGGCTATTATAAACGTCCGGACCTGACAGCAGAAGAAGTTGTAGACGGATGGTTTAAAACCGGTGATATCGGCATGCTGTCTGATGACAATTTTTTAAAGATTACTGATCGGAAAAAAGAATTGTTTAAAACCAGTGGTGGCAAATATGTGGCACCGCTGCCGATAGAAAATAAGCTCAAGGAATCGATGTTTGTTGAGCAGGTCATGGTAGTAGGCGCTGAGAAGAAATTTGTAGGAGCGCTTATCGTTCCTTCTTTTCCAAATGTTCGCGATTGGGCCGCACAGAACGGAATCAAGTCATTGTCGAACGACGAGCTGCTGAGAAATGATCAGGTCACCCATATGTTTCGCGATCTGGTGGAGAGTTTCAATAAATATTTCAATCACGTGGAGCAGATCAAAAAGTTTGAATTGCTTCCGCATGAGTGGAGTATAGATACGGGAGAACTGACGCCGAAAATGAGCCTGAAAAGAAAAGTGGTCATGGAGAAATACCGCGATGCCATTGAAAGGATATATCATTAAATGCGAAAAGCCACCCTGGAAAAGGCGGCATTTCTTACCTCAATATAGAAAACAACAATTACGAAACTAATTTGTGTCTTTACAGTTTTTCATCGACCGGGATGGTTACCAGCATCTGACATCCCTCTCCGGGTGCGGAATTGAGCATTATAGTTCCCTTATAAAGATTTGTACGGTCATAAATATTGGAGAGACCGATTCCCCTGCTTTTTGATGTAGTGTCAAAGCCAACTCCGTCATCTTTTACAGACAGCGTGATGCATTTGCTGTCGAACGATAGTTTAACCTTGATGGTTTTTGCATTGCTGTGTTTGATGATATTCTTCAGCTGCTCCTGTAAAATTCTGAAGAGGGCTGTCTTCTTCCCTTCCGATATTTTTATTCCTGCTTCATCGTCATGTACAAAGCTGATATAATATTTACCTATGATATTGATGTCTTCCAACACTTCGTTGATGCTATCTACAAGGCCCTTCTCGTAAAATTTTGGCATCACGCTCATCTTTGAAATATTTCTGATTTCAGTGAGCGCTTTCAGTATCAATTCCTTTGCCTTGCTCACCACCATGAACTCATTGCCAGTGGAGGGGTGCAGCATTTCAAGATAAAGTTTTGTTGTAGTCAGTAGCTGGTTGACATTGTCATGCAGCTCGTGACCCAGGTTATGTCTTTCCTGTTCCTGCGCGGTGATGATGGCTTCCGCTATCGCCCGCTGCTGGTTTAGCTTTTCTATGATCAGTTCTTCCTCCAGGTTTTTTTGGGTAGTGATGTCCTGCATTGTGGTGACCACTGCGTGCACGGTTCCTTCCTTGTTGATCAGAGGTTTACAGTTACAGATCAACCAGAGTTTTTCTCCTGAGTAGCAGGTTATTTTCACTGTTTCAGACTGTGTCTGTCCCGATTCAACCGCTTTGAAATGAGGATAGTTCTCCAGTGATATAACCTTATTATTTATCTCAACACTTTCTATCACGTCATAAAATGCACCTTCTCTGTGTATTTCCTGAACTTCTATCTTAAAAATATCGGCTGCATATTTGTTAGCTGCAATTACTTTTCCTGCGGCATCTGAGAAAACGACTCCAACCGAGAGGTCTTCAGCAATGGCCTGGTAATGTTCATCGCTGATGTCAAAATAATTTTTTGACTCTTCCTTTTTTATCACCTCATGACCGACACAGAGATATTTACCTTTTGTATCAACACCATTCTGAAGATTGTTTATTTCCCATTTTATCCAGTGAGACCGGCCATTTTTGAGACTCGTTTCAACCAATGACTGCTTTTTGTCTATGCTGATATTGTGGAGGGTGCTTTTCAGATTGGCTACTTCAGCTACCTGGAGGTACTCAAAGAAGTTTGAACTACCGCCTACATAGTCTTCCATATGCAGTGTCTTTGCAAGATTGGTATTAATGTACTCAATCTTACCGGCGCCGTCGATGACAACCATGTAGTAGGTCCTCGGGTGACCTGAATTAGCAGTAATGTTTTGCGTCATGTTTTTTGTCATACAGGCATCGTTATTGTCAAGCTATTTTTGATATGGCTTCCGGAATGCAGTCAAACTCGTTTGATTTATCAAAAAAGAAGGTAGCACCCAGCGACTTGCAAAGTGATTTGTAATAGTCATTCACCTGGTTTGTAATCATGATTACTTTCACAGGCCATTTTTTGGTGTTGATCATCCTTAGTAAATCAATGCCGCTTTTGTCTGGCAGGTTGATATCGAGCAGGATAATGTCCGGTCTTTTTTCAATCATTTCAAGTTCTGCTTCCTCATAATTTGAAGCAATTTGTATCGATTGAATATTTGGCATCTCGGAAAGCAAATCCTTCAGGCGATCCGCAATAACGGCGGAATCGTCCACAATCAGCACCTCAAGCTTCTCCGTTTTCATTTCTAGTGGGTCTTTATGTTGTTTTAATGGGTTCAGTCGAATGCAAAGAACGCTTTATAAGCCTGTCTTGGAAATAGACCTATGGCCCTTTATGAGGTACTATAATGGACGGATGAATTGTAGTAATGGAACTACAGGTGGGTGTATACGGGACTAATTGAGGTCGGAGATGATTTGAGGGATGCGGTCAAAATCAGCGGATTTGTCTACGAAGTCGGTAGCGCCCAGCTTTTTGCAAACAGAGCGGTAGTAGCTGTTTGCCTGGTTAGAAACCATGATGACATG
>JACMLD010000054.1 GCA_014379785.1 Chitinophagaceae bacterium | reverse complement strand
TGAAGAAAGGCAGTTATATCATCGAGGTAACTACAGAAAAAGAAAGTTACCGTCGCACGGTCGTTAAATAAACTATTGTTTGATCGTTTCCTGTTCCCTTACGTATTCGTTTTTATGAACATGAAACGGGAGAATATTTTTTCTGAGCAAGTGCCTGGCGCGAACTTTGTCGATATATACAATCTGAGTTTGCGCAGTATCTGCCACCATAAAAAAGTTACCGGTGATCTGGCTTTGCTGGACACCGGTAATTTTTATCAATGGTCCTGCCATCGACGCCACAGGCTTATCCATTGAATTGTCTGCAAACAGAAAATCCGGACCCAGCGTACTTTCGTCTACACCTCCCCGGTAGAGATGGACAAGAAATCCGTTGTGGGCTTCAAAAAAATTTCGCTTGATGACTATCTTTTCAGCATTGTAATATCCCTTGTCTTCGATTTCTTCTGTCATCATGATCAGGTTTGCTGAATTATTCTGAAAAACGCAATAGTTGATCAGGATGCTGTCGGCCAGCGTGTTTTTATGAACAAAGACAATGTTCTCACAGCCCTGCCCCCTTGATAGACCAGTAATGGTGCAATTCAGAATGGCCAGGTTGAAATGGTTGCTGCTTCCGGTACTGTCGCTTTCAATAAAATTTTTTGACTTTATCTGGCTTCCGTCGATGCTGATGTTTTTTATAGTCAGACTGCCGTTGCCGGAGACGATGAACAGGGACGTATTATTGCCGTTTTTGATTTTTATAGCAGGCTGCCGCTTTCCGCTGAGGGTGACTTTCTTTGAGATCTTTAACGGCCTGTCGATTTCGTAAAAAGTTCCGGTAAGGTTGATGTGAACGGCTCCCGGTGATTCGATAGCTCTTATTAATTCTGTTGCATTTTTGCAGTTAACATTTGTGGTAATTTTTTTCTCCACTTTTGGCCGGTACCAGCCTGCACCTGCACGTGAGGTTGCGTTTTTAAGGACACGTGTAAAAACTGAGTTAGCGTCAAATCCCGGGGAATGGGTCGGCAGATTTACTCCACGTGATTTTGCAACCTGCCTGATAGAATCACTGATGACCACTGCATTTTTGGTGTCAGCAGTAAAAGTTGCTGATAAATTCTGCGGTATAGCGATTTCTGTAAATCCCTGCGTGAATATTTCTCCTTCGACTGGCGGAGTTTCAAACCCACGACTGTTGCCAATAAATGAAATACCGCTGATGTCGTCATGGATATTCATGACAGCAGTGTCTCTTTGATTGGCAAATGTATTGTTGAGAAAAAGGGTATTGGCAGGCGTAAGACTTCTTTCTTTATCGCTTCCTTCGCAAAGGCTGATCGGACTGCAGTTGATAAAACTGTTGTTCGCAATCAGTGCATCTGTTACCTGCACATACCGCGTGGGCGGTGAATTTGGGACGCCGTTCATGATCGATAGCGGAGCCTTGAATCCCTCGCCCCTGGATTCATAGAAAAGATTATTGATCACCCATTGACCGCGGTTGATGACCCTTACGCCGCCTGTGGCCTCTTTTCCTCTTCCGAAGAATAAATTTTCCTGGACGATATTATTGTCGCCATGCCTTAGCACCACGCTACCCTGGCATTGGTCAAAAACATTTCCACTGATGATATTTGCTCCAGATTTAATGGAGATCACTTCGGTCTCACCATCACATTTTTCAAAGAGATTTCCGGTGATGCGGGTGTTTGAAATGAACTGGCAATGCTGCGCAAGGCCGACGCGGATGATTTCACCACCATTGGAAGCCAGCGGCAGCCTTCGTCCGAAATAGTTCTGATCGATCGAATGAAAGTTCTCCCGGCTCGCATCAGTATCGAGGTTTACGACCAGCAGGGTGCCCATGTTTTTTTTGTCGACAAAGCTGCAGTGGTCGAGCCTGTTGTTTTTACCCGAAAACGAGACCCAGGAGTTTTCCTGCATACGCAATGGGTTGTTGAAATCATCGATGGTGCATTGGGTGATACGGCAGTTGTTTGCCAAATCCTTGCCTGCCTTGAATTCCATAACTGCGGTCTTGCCTGCATATCCATTCACAAAGTTGAATCCCTCTGCTACAATGAATGAACCGCCGAGATGAATGCTGCTTACCCCGGTGAACCAGACTTTGCCATTTGTCTCCGCTTTTATTACCACGGGATTTTTTTCTGTCCCCTGACATCGCAATTCGATCACCGCATTTTTCCATTCGCCATTCTTTAAGAGAATCGTATCTCCCGGTCTTGCGGAGGCGGCCGCTGACGTCAGTGCAACCTGGGTGCTGACTTTGATCTTACGTGCTTCGCAAAACATTCCGAGAACTAACAATAGCGGGAGTAGGGTCAATATTTTTTTTCTCATGGAAGATTCACGAATGATGAGTTTTACTGGAAGTATATTTTCGGTCTGTTGGACGTTATCGCTGTTGTGCGCTGTTTCGATGAAAAGCTTTGCAGCGAGTTTGCCCAGTTCAAAGGAAGGTTGTTCAACACTTGAGATTCCTGGTGTCACGAG
>JACMLD010000484.1 GCA_014379785.1 Chitinophagaceae bacterium | reverse complement strand
GTGTGCAGAGTAACGGACGTGCCTTCCGTTCATACAACTTCTCATTCACCGAACCATGGCTCGGAGGAAAGAAAAGAAACTCATTTACTGTAAGTTTTGCCAATACAAAATTCTCTAACAGTTATGACTACACGACGGGTCAGTACAGTCGTAAAGCCGGTGATACTTCGTATCTGAAATCAACCAGTATATCTGTAGCCCTCGGCAAGCAGCTGAAATGGCCGGATGACTTTTTCACGCTTGTGTATTCACTCAACTTCACCCAGTACAACCTGAGAAATTACCCAGGATTCTTCCGTTTGACTGATGGTACTGATATTGACAGCGGCAGATCAACAAATATCAGTTTCAAGATTGCTCTTTCACGTTCATCCGTCGATCAGCCAATCTTCCCGAAGAGTGGTTCTGCATTTACGCTGAGTGTGCAGGCAACACCTCCCTATTCAGTTTTTAACAAGAATGTTGCTACCTCTGCAAATCCCTATAAATTTGTTGAGTTCCACAAATGGCGCTTCAACGGAGAATGGTATGTGCCAATCGGCAAGCCAATGGGAGCAGACAGGAGTCATCAGTTTGTATTGAAAGCTTCTGCCAAATACGGTTTCATGGGCAGATACAACAACAAGCTTGATTACTCACCATTCGAGCGTTTCCAGGTGGGTGATGCAGGTCTTACCAATAACTTCGGTATTCTTGGATATGATATCATAGCCCACCGCGGTTATCCGATCTATAGTACATCGGACCCCAAGCTAAATCCCGATCAGTCAGGTACGGCTCAGTTCTTTACCATATTTAATAAGTATACTCTTGAATTGAGATATCCGTTCAGCACGAATCCAAACAGTACCATTTTTGGACTTGCATTCTTCGAAGCAGCCAACGGATGGTATGATTACAAGGACTACAATCCTTTCAGACTTCGCAGAAGTGTGGGCGTGGGAGCGCGTTTCTTCCTGCCAATGTTTGGTTTGCTCGGATTTGATTACGGCGTTGGACTTGACCGTCTCACACCAAATGGCAAATTCAAGGATGCTGCCAAGTTTACCTTCATGCTTGGTTTTGAACCGGAATAGTATAAAATTCATCAAACTTTTCATATGAAAAAGTCGCTGTTTTTCACACTGGGTCTCCTGGCAATACTCCTCACCGGAGCAGCATCTGTACAGGCTCAGCGCTATGCAATTGTTGATACTAAGTACATCCTCGATAAGATGCCTGACTATAAAGATGCCCAGAAGAGGCTCGATCAGGTAAGCGAAATGTGGCAGAAAGAAATAGATGAAAAACAGGGTCTGCTCGATAAGATGTACAAGGACTACGAAGCTGAACAGGTAATGCTGAGCGATGCCCTTAAGAAGAAAAGAGAGGACGAAATCTTTGTCAGGGAGAAGGAAGTGAGGGAATTACAGCGCAAGCGTTTTGGCTTTGAAGGAGATCTGTTTAAAAAAAGGCAGGAACTGGTGAAACCTGTACAGGACAAGGTTTACAACGCCATTCAAAAGATTGCCGTAGCCCGTCAGTATGATTTTATTTTGGATAAAAGTGAGGGAATTACCGTTATCTTTGCCGACCCCAAGCTTGACCGTAGCGAAGATGTGCTCAGAGAGCTTGGTGTTAAATAAACGTCAAAGGCATTTAAGCGCACAACGACATCTTTAAAAATTACAACTATAAAAGCGAGCTCTGACCCTAGTTATAGCGAACCAAAAAACAAAAATTTACAAAATGAAAAAGGTTTTATCCCTTGTAATCCTGGCAACTGCTTTAATGTTAACCAGTAATTCTACCCAGGCACAGGGTAAAATTGGCTATATCAGCCTTAATGAAATCATCGGCGCTATGCCGGAAGCCCGCAAGGCTGACACCATCCTCGCACAATTCAGAGATGCACTGGTTCAGAGCGCTCAGGATCGTCAGAATGTACTCGAGCAGGATATCATCAAATTCAACGCAGATTCTTCAAAGCTTTCTGCAGCAGTGAAAGAAGTGAGAAGAAAGAATCTTCAGCAGCAGCTTCAGCAGCTTCAGGGTGAAGATCAGCGTATCCAGGAAGAACTTCAGAAAAGACAGGAAGAACTTGCTGAGCCAATCCGCAAGAAAGCAATGGATGCTGTGCAGGCAGTAGCAAAAGAAGCCGGCTATGCATACGTTCTGCCAAAAGAAGCAGTGATTGTTGCACCTCCCGGTGATGACCTGGTAGCACTTGTAAAAAAGAAGCTAAACCTTAAATAGCCCATTCCCGCGAAACATATTTTAAAACGCCCCCGTAATCCGGGGGCGTTTTCTATTTTTGTCCCATGGAAGGGAAACAACCAATCGGAATTTTCGACTCCGGATACGGCGGACTGACAGTAATGAGAGAAATCACGAACCGGATGCCGGAGTATGACTATCTGTACCTCGGCGACAATGCACGTGCACCATACGGGCCTCGGTCATTCGACACTGTTTACCGGTATACGCTCGAAGCTGTGCAGTGGTTTTTTGATAGAAACTGCAGCCTCGTCATCCTCGCCTGCAATACTGCGTCAGCCAAAGCATTGCGTACCATTCAGCAAAATGATCTTCCGCGGATTGCACCAGAAAAACGTGTATTGGGCGTTATCCGTCCAACTACAGAAGTCATAGGCAACTTCTCTCCATCCGGAAATATTGGTATACTCGGAACCAGCGGCACTGTAAATTCAGGTTCATACCCGATTGAGATCGAAAAGTTTTTTCCGACCGCAAAGGTGTTTCAGCAGGCCTGCCCCATGTGGGTTCCACTGATAGAAAACAACGAATTCAACTCAAACGGCGCTGATTTTTTTGTGAGAAAGAGTATTCATGAGTTGCTGCTCAAGTCCGCAATGATAGATACCATCCTCCTGGCTTGTACCCATTACCCGCTGATGTTGGGTAAAATAAAGGAATATTCACCGGCCGATATGACCATCATCACCCAGGGCGAAATAGTGGCCAGAAGTCTGGACGATTATCTCGAACGTCATCCGGCGATGAAATCACGCTGCTCGGCCGGCGGGATCAGGGAGTTTTTCACTACGGATTCCACGGAAGATTTTGATAATCACGCCACTACGTTTTTCGGGGAGCCGGTCCGCTCAAGACATACCGTTCTTGGGCAGCCGCAGGAAGGCTGAGTTGCCGGAGAATTTTTTTTTATTGGGATTTCGTCTGGTTTTTCTGCCCATCTTTCCGTAGTTTTGCCGTCCTTTCACAATCCGGCGGGTGTGGTGACCTGCGGGGCTAATGAAACCTGG
>JACMLD010000053.1 GCA_014379785.1 Chitinophagaceae bacterium | reverse complement strand
ATGATGGCATTCAGACTTGCCTCTTCCAGATTCCGGATGATGGAACTGCTCAATATCATGTCGTCCGACAATATCTCGTCTCACGAAAAAATTAACCAGCTAAGGACTGAACTCGCAGCCTATTTTGGCAATCCTGGATTTTTGAAATGTCAAAGTATGGGACAACTGGTGAAGACAAATCTCAAGCAGACTTTGCGCAAAAACCTGCTTCTCATCCGTCAAAATCTTGGTAAGTTTGAAGATTAAGATTGTTTATCTTTGCGCCTGTTTCAGAAGCACCTTGCCTGCTAACTACCACTCATTAAAAACCAAAAAACAGTAAGAATTACAATGAAAAAGTATCAACCAGGTGTATTATTCGGCGAAGAACTGGAAGCACTTTATCAGGATGCAAAAGAAAACAAGTTTGCATTGCCTGCAGTAAACACCATCGGCACCAATACGATAAATGCAACGCTGGAAACAGCAGCAAAAGTCAATTCACCAGTAATCATTCAGTTTTCTAACGGCGGTGCGCAATTCATTGCTGGCAAGGGAATGCCAAACGACAAACTGCAGGGCAACATTCTAGGCGGTATATCAGGTGCTCTTCATATTCACAATGTGGCAAAAGACTATGGTGTACCAGTTATTCTCCACACCGATCATGCTGCAAAAAAATGGCTGCCGTGGATCAGTGGTCTGATTGACGCAGGTGAAAAATATTACAAAGAAAACAAGAGACCGCTTTTCAGTTCACATATGCTTGATCTTTCTGAAGAGCCACTTGAAGAAAACATTCATACTTCCGTAGAATTCTTTAAGAGAATGCAACCACTTGGCATGAGTATCGAAATCGAACTTGGCGTAACAGGTGGTGAAGAAGATGGAGTAGACAACAGTGGTGTGGAAAACGATAAGCTTTATACGCAGCCGCAGCATGTGGCGTATTCTTATACCGAACTGAGCAAAGTTGGCCGCCTTTTTACCATTGCTGCCGCTTTCGGAAACGTACATGGTGTGTACAGTCCGGGTAATGTTGAACTCCGTCCGGAGATTCTTAAAAACAGCCAGGACTATATTGAAAAAGAATTGAAGACCGGTCCTATGCCCGTCTATTTCGTATTTCATGGTGGCAGCGGTTCACCGCAAAACCAGATTCGTGAAGCCATCGGTTATGGTGCAATCAAAATGAATCTGGATACGGATTTACAATGGGCCTTCTGGGATGGTGTGAGAGGTTATTATAAAAAGAATGAAGGATTTTTGCAGGGGCAGCTTGGCAATCCGGAAGGAGAAAGCAAGCCAAACAAAAAGTACTACGACCCGAGGGTATGGCTCCGCAAAGGCGAGGAAGCCTTTATCGCCCGTCTTGAGACTGCGTTTGACGATTTGAATTGTATCAACAGAAATGCATAAACGAAAATATTCAGGGCTGGTATATGAACGAAACATCATGTATCTTTGTTAAGTGATCTAAAAGTTTATACTAATCCAATCCTTTATAAAATTCGCCAACCCTACCCGCTTCGGCCTGTAGGGTTTTTTATTTAAACCATATCAATGATTCAGGCATATAATTTTGCAGCCTCCTGGCAACTTTTTCCCGAGAAGGGTGTGTACGAAAACGGAATTCGTCCAAAATCCGGCATGTATAAACTCACTACTGGCAATGACAGGAAAGAAGTAGAGATCAGCATGAGCTGGGTAACACTCGAAAACCAGGCATTCTCTTCTGAATACAGAATAGCGGCTGATGGCGGGATTCACTCGATTGAAAACCTCGACTTCGCAGACTCTGCCAATGTCATTTTTATTGATGGCATAACCTTCGAGACGAATTTTTTTCTCAACCACCTCGCTGTACTGAATGTGCGTCACGAGATTACGCCAAACGGTTATCTCCGCATTGTACAGAAAGGCACCCGTGCCGATGGTACCGAATATACCAATATTGAGTACTACCACAAACAGATGAGCGTGCTGCCGTATTCCACTTCGGTATCGGGTGCGGTGATAAAGGCCACAGAAGAAGGCGTGATAAGGCACAAGGCGCTCACGGCAATGGAAGAACAGACCAATATGCAGCTGGAGCAGATCCGCAAGCAAATTGAGTTACTCGCACTGCAGGCGCAGGAGATTCAGATGCGTAAGGAACTTTCGATGATCATATACGGAGCGAAACTTAGTTTTCAGCCCGTCATCGGCCAGGTATATCATCTGTATGAAAAACAGGATGGTAGTCATGTGGTTTCGATGATCAGTCCGAAAGAATGGGGAGGCGGCAACGGTCCATTCCGGCAGCACATCGCCGGGGTTAAATTACTCGCGGACCATACCTGGATGGAAATAGTCTAGTATTTGATTTCAACATTAAACTTACCCTGCACTGCGCCAAGTTCAGAGGCCGCTGCGTCGCTTACGCGTATCGTCAGTCCAGCACTTTCCTTCATTTCCGGCAGGCTGCCAAGGACCTTGGCATATACCGATTTATTAGAAGCGCTGTTGTTTACTTTTACGATTGCGCCGACTGGAACATTGTTCATCAGCGCATAATATTTACCATCGCTCCAACCGCTGGTGCTTTTGAATATTCCCGCCGCTCCATTGACAGATTTTCCATTGTCGTCAAAAAGGGATTTGAAATATCCCGAGCCTTTGCTGTCAGCAGTAGTACTGGATGGTACCGGCTGAGTTTGAACAGGTGTTGTTTTTACCGGCTCTGTCTTAGCAGGTTCTGGTTTAGCAGGTTCTGGTTTCGTGACAGGTGCGGTGACAACCGGTTCAGGTTTCGTTTCAGCAACAACAGGTTTTTGAGCAGGCGGAGTGCTTGTTACAGGCAGGTTTGATCGACCCTGTGATGCCAGAGCAGATTGCCCCTGCTTCACCTTCAGATAACCCACTATCAGTTTCGTACCAGCCTTCGCCTGATCTTTATTTACATTGTTCCATTTTTCAAGATTCTCAATCGGCACCTTGTTGTAGTTCATACTGATTCTGTACAACCATTCCTTCTCCTGTATGATATGCGTGACCGGCACAAAAACTTCATCAGTGGCTTTCTTTCCGTCCTGCGAAAAGTTGGCGTTACTGAGCGGGATTTTTATTTTCTGTCCAATCGCCAGTGCTTTGTCGATCGTGAGTCCATTGAAGGGCGCTATGTCTTTTGGGGCAAGATTGTACATTCTGCCGATAGCAAACCAGCTTTCTTTTGCCTGGACCGTATGAACCAGGTGCATATTCGAACCCGAGCCATTTATCATTAAGTCGTCGGCCTGACCTGCTGCACTCAACCCCACTATCAACATCACCAATAAAAGCAGGATATTATTTTTCATATGAAAGTTGTTTTGTACGTTTTTGCAAAATTAAAGCCAATTTATATCTTCTTCAGTATCCGCCACTCCTTAGGGTAGTAATTGTTTGTTCTGTTCGCCAAAATCTTGGCCCAACCGAGGTTGTGGCCGTTGAACTTCACCAAATTCCACCCTGGCACTGCCCCTTCTATATGAACTTCATCTTTACGTAAATATTGTATTGCCTGGGTGTAAGGTAATTCAATGCTGTTGATTTTTTCAGCCACCCAGCTACTCATTGCCAACTGATGATCAGGTACCAGATCTTTAACAGTTGTTTTGCCAATTACCAGCCCTGCCTTTCGGATATAGAGCGCCTGTTGCAGATGCACGAGATCATTTTCAAACGATGCCGGAAGGGCAAGAATATCATCCTGCTGTTTAAAAAAACTTCTCTCTATGCCCTCTGTGAGCCATGGCTGTATCATGCTAAGTTCATTGGCAGTGATCCTCAGGGTTTTCTTCTTTGGCGGACTCGCACCGGTATCTGTTCCATCGGTTTTTCTCAACACCGCGATGAAAAAACCTTCGCCTTCTATCTTATCCGGGTAGAACCGGTATCCGATGAACTTTGCAATTGGTGACCCGACAGAAACAATCCCTGGAAAATCAGAAATATCGATCGGTAATGATTCCACTGAAAAACTTTCTGCCAGCCAGTCCAGTATATGCTCGTTTTCCTGGCGCGAATAGGAACAGGTTGAGTAAATCAATATGCCTCCCTCTTTCAATGACGGCCACGCATCCGCCAGAATCCGCTGCTGGCGCTGACTGCAGAGCGCCACATTATTAGGACTCCATTCTTCAATGGCATTTTCATCTCGTCTGAATAGTCCGCTTCCGCTGCAGGGCGCGTCTACCATCATCACATCAAAATATCCTTCGAGCCTTGCAAAATGCGCAGGATCGTTGTTGGTAACGATGGTATTCGCCCCACCCCATTTCACCAGGTTTTCATTGAGCACATTTACTCTCTGTTTGATGATCTCATTGCTGACCAGTAAACTATTTTCATTTATGAGTGATTGAATATGGGTGGACTTT
>JACMLD010000483.1 GCA_014379785.1 Chitinophagaceae bacterium | reverse complement strand
TGATAAAACACAAAAAAGACTTCGCCTGCCGGCTACAGCAGACTGGAAAGACTATACATTGGATCTTAGAAAGGATTCCGATCTTGAAAGAAGCGTCTTCCTCCACCGCTTGCTGCTGCTCGATATTCGCTGGGGTGAAAATATTATTGTGTCTGGCAAAGGAACGTTCAAGGAACAATGGCGATTGCAATGGGATCCTGCTATTTCGATTCAGATAATAGAAAAAGGAAGTTACGGGAACACAACAGAGGAAGCCGCATCGAAGTACCTGCTGGAGCAGGCTGCCAAGGCCAGTTCATTGCCCCAGGTTTGTGGCTTGCTTAACAGATCGGTACCTGCCGAGATACCGAAAGCCGTAGAAGCACTCATAAATAAAATAAATAATCTTGCTGCGGCCAGCAGTGATGTAGTTCAGTTGATGGAGGTGATTCCAGGCCTCGTCGTCATTACGCGATATGGCAGCGTAAGAAAAACGGATGAGACCCTGCTTTTGAAAATTGTTTACAGCATGATCAGCCGGGTTTGTATCGGGCTTCCTGCTGCCTGCACGGGGATCGATGATGACGCTGCAACGCATTTGTTTGATTTATTCTATAAAATTCATGACGCGGTTAATTTGCTGCAACAGCCCGACATTGTTGAAGTATGGCATAAGACCCTGCTGGCAATCTCTTCCGGTAAAAATTCATCGCCGGTCCTTGCAGGATATAGCACACGTTTGCTTTCTGACAGTAATGTGATCACCCGTGATCAACTGACAAAAGTTTTTTCATATTCAATGTCGATTATCAATCCCACCGCCGCCTCTGCGTGGCTGGAAGGATTTCTGAAAGGAAGCGGAACACTGCTTTTGATCGATACGGAATTATGGAACATGATCAATGAATGGATAAAGCAGGTTAGTGACGAATCTTTCGTCCATACACTCCCGCTACTTAGAAGAACATTCGCAAACTTTTCACCTGCGGAGCGCAGAAAACTGGGCGAAAAAGCAAAAGCAGGCGGAGTAACTGTGATTGCAGAGACCGAATACGGCTTTGACGAACAAAGAGCCGCCAATTCGATACCGGTAATGATGAAACTTTTTGGATATAAAATCAACAAATGATGACGGATACCCAGTTACACAGATGGAGGATGATTCTTGGTGGCAGAGAGAGCGACGGCACCGGAGCTGTGTTGTCTGCGCAGGAGACTGCTGTGGACAATACAATGGAAGCGCTTTATGGTGGCGGAAAGAGCGGCGGTCTTGGTCCGTCTTCTCCGAATGTCAGCCGGTGGCTGGGCGATATCCGCACCTATTTTCCCAACACGGTTGTACAGGTCATGCAAAAAGATGCGTTGAAAAGATTGAATCTCACTCAAATGCTTTTTGAGAAGGAGATGCTGGAAAATGTTGAAGCGGATGTGCATCTCGTTGCAACCCTCATGTCTCTTAGTCGTGTGATACCCGACAAAACAAAAGACACGGCGAGAAAAGTGGTGAAAAAAGTGGTGGATGAACTGCTGAGAAAACTTGCTCAGCCGATGCAACAAGCGGTGGCAGGAAGCATTAACCGCTCAGCCAGAAATAAAAAGCCAAGACACAATGAAATAGACTGGCATTCTACCATCCTGAAAAATCTGAAACATTATCAGCCACAATACAAGACGATCATTCCGGAAACGCGGATAGGGTATGGTAGAAAAAGAACGGCGTTAAAGGATATTGTATTGTGCCTCGACCAGAGCGGTTCCATGGGCACTTCAGTAGTATATTCCGGGATTTTTGGTTCTGTGATGGCATCTATCCCAGCCATTAAAACAAAAATGGTTGTATTTGATACTGCGGTTGCTGACCTGACAGAGGAGCTCAAAGACCCGGTGGATTTGCTGTTCGGCGTGCAATTAGGGGGCGGAACAGATATCCATGGCGCGCTAACCTATTGTCAGCAGATCATTACGCGGCCGCTTGACACCGTCCTTGTTTTGATTACAGATCTGATTGAGGGAGGTAATGAAAAAGAGATGCGCAAACGCGCCGGGGAGTTGACATCAGCGGGCGTTCAGGTAATTGTGTTGCTGGCGTTGAATGATGAGGGCGCGCCTTCTTACGATCACGATAATGCACAATTTTTTTCCAATCTGGGTGTACCTGTTTTTGCCTGCACGCCGGATAAATTTCCGGATTTGATGGCCGCTGCACTGAGTAAGCAGGACGTTACACTATGGGCAGCAAGGGAGGATTTAGCAATAAAGAAATAACTTTTCTATGGCATATACAATCAGCGAAATTGAGACAGCACTGAGTATTCCCTACGGCACTGTTACTGGTGACAGTCAATTACTCGTGGAATTTCGGCAAAGTTCAATTTCCGATCCGGTCATAAATTTTTTGATTCGAGACAGCGAATTGCTCGTCATAACATCTTACGACCCTTCGGGAATTGCCGTGGTCAATTTGCTCAACCTCCTAAGAGATATCGCTCATACTTCGCCAGACGAAGAAAAAATAATGGCAGTTCTGGGTCATCCCCAGATTTATGCGCTCAGCCATCGGCATTTTAATAAATGGCTCATAAATGCTGCAATACAAAGTGATGATCCCGCAGCGCTGGCCGTTGCTATCAAGCGCCTAAGCGGTAATGGCATCAGTCCGCACGATATTTTCAGTGCTTTCCTCCAGCAAGTCAGCAGGATGGCAGAAGATGAAATCAAACCAAAGGGTGAACAAATTGTGCTCAATTATTTAAAGGACCAGATCAGGAAGACCAAAAAACTGGTGTATCCAGGGTCCGCAGTAGTCGGCTTTTCTCAGGAGTGGAATCTTCTGTATCTCCAGCTGCTCGAGGAGGTAAAGCCGGAGTTCGCAGCTGAATATCTCACACATGGAATCTATGCCACGAGAAATAATTCTGTCCTGGAATTTGCTGCATACAGGGATGGCTTTTATCTGCCGGCAATCCGAGAGTCTCTGGAAGATACCCGCGACTCCACACTTTATGTTTTGCAAACCAGGCTGGCATCGGCAATACTTCTCGATGACGCTTATCCACAACAATTCACTCAACTTAAACTCAATCTGGCAGAGCATTATCTCCGATATTTTCTAAAGAATTATCCAAAAGAAAACTGGGAAAATTTCTTTTCCCTCAAAGATTTTGACGGAGCTCCATTTCCATACACTACCTGTGCTTTTTATTTTTTACTTAAAGAGGCCACACAAACAGGCAGACAACTATTGGACGAATTTTTTGCGGGAAAAGCATTCATGCAGCTGCCAACACTAAAGATGGCGCAGATAACACTTGGAAACGATGCATTGCCGTATTTTGAAATGGCAAGCAAAATGGATTTTGGGAATAACTACACCCTTGAGCTGCTTTCTATCATGGAAGAGAAGTTCGATGCAGCACAATCTTTGCCGATTATCTGGAACTTCGCATCAAATAAGTCTGCGGCTATTAAAGAGAAAGTTGCAACATTTATTGCCATGGCCGATCCGCATGCCGAACAGAAAGCGGTCGAATTGTTGGGAGGCACAAAAAAGGAACTGCGGCAGACCGCTGCATTCATACTCTCTAAACTCCCTTCAGAGTCAGCAAAATCTATTATTTCAGAAGCACTGGATGGTGAAGAAAATGACAATGCGAGGGATATCCTGCTCCAATCTTTCACAGCTTCCCTCCCCGAAAAAGCAGATTCAACTTTTGTCATGAATATGGTAAACGCTGCAAAAAAAAGAGGTAAGCTTTCAAAACCAGTCGAGCCTGAATATGACGAAAATTCATTACCGCATGTCTATGACAAACAGGGAACTGCTTTGAGCAGTGATTATGTCCGTTTTCTTTTATACAGAATGAGCCGGGTGTCGGAAATGACCGCTGAGCCGGAAGCAAAATTTATTTTGGCATTGATCGATAGGGAGAAATCGTCTGCTTTTTCAAATGCAGTTTTCCAGGTATTTCTCGACAAGGGAGCAAAACCTGAACACAAATATATCCTTGCCCTCGTTGCCCTTATGGGCGGTGATGCAATAGTGGATAAAATACGGATCAATACAAACAAGTGGATTGAGGAGAACCGGCACAAAATGGCGGAATTTGGTATCAAAGCATTGGCGCTCCACGGCAGCAATAAAGCGCTTCGCTGGATTGAATGGTATAGCCGAAAGTTCAAAACAAAAAAAGCAAAGATTGGCGCCGCTGCCATCGAAGCCCTGGAAATTGCATCGCAACAACTTGGAATCACGACCTATGAACTTGCAGACAGCGTTATTCCCGATTTTGGATTTAATGGACTATTCAAAGAGTTCAGCGCAGGCAACGGTTCGTTTCGTGCATTTGTTGACAACAATTTCAAAATTGCATTTCTTGATGAGAGTAATAAGAAACTCAAATCAATGCCGTCCGCGGCCGCCACAGAACTAAAAGAAGAATTTAAGGCGATCGACAAAGAAATTAAAGATATCGTACGCTCGCAATCTTCCCGCATGGAATACTACCTGATCATTCAGAGAAGGTGGAGCACGGTCCAGTGGGAACAGTTGTTTCTTTCCAATCCGGTTATGTTTATTTATGCTACCAGGCTTTTATGGGGTATATACAATTCTCGCGGCGAGCTTCAGTCCACTTTTTTATGTAACGATGACACCAGTCTGATTGATCTCAATGACGAGGAAGTAGCTTTGCCGGATGACTACTTGATTGGCCTGGTTCATCCTTTTGAAATGGGACAGGAATTATTGACTGGCTGGAAAAGAAAGTTTTTTGAACTATCAATCGTTCAGCCTTTTGCCCAATTGGACAGAAAAATATTTTCAACAGAAAACCTTGACCTGTCAGCCTCCAGCATCAATCAATATAAAGGAAAGGAAACCATGCCCGATTCGATCAGGGGAACACTCGAGAAATTTGGTTGGCATCGGGGAGCCGTTATGGATGGAGGAATGATAGAATCGTTTAATCAGCTTTATGACAGGGCTGGCCTGGTGGCTGTCCTTGAGGTGGAAGGTGTAGGGGCAGCATATGGATGGGGCGGACAGGAAAAGCTTGGTCGATTATATGTAGTAAAACAGTCTGCAACCATCAGAAATATCTACCATTTGCCCTTAAGTGAAACTGAGGAAAATATGGTCAAATTAAGGGATGTTCCCGCAATTTTCTTAAATGAGATGCTGATGGCTGTGGAATCGATTAAGTTGAAGTAATTACTGGCCAACTTCCAGTTCCCATTTTTTGAACTTTGATTTCAGCGACTCAAACACAGTTGTCATAGAACCACGCAGATTATTTTTCTCTCCGGGGTCTGCTTCGAGATCGAACAGATATTCATCCTTGTCGTCTTTCATATATTTCCATTTGCCTTCCCTGGCGGCGTTTTGCTTATTCCCCATATACCTTTTCCAGTAAAATGTCCTGTTGTTAACCGGGGTGCCTCCTCTCAAAACACTCATCAGATCTACTCCGTCCAGCTTGCCGATATCTCCTGCCGAAGAACCGGAAGCAGCCAAAATCGTTGCGGTCCAATCCATGGTAATGGCCAGCTGTTGCGTTACCTGCCCCTCCCTGATTTTGCCGGGCCATCTTACAAAAGCGGGAACCCTGATTCCTCCTTCCCAAAGCGTTGCCTTGGAATCCCTCAATC
>JACMLD010000482.1 GCA_014379785.1 Chitinophagaceae bacterium | reverse complement strand
GCCAGTTCAACCTGCACACCCCGCTTGCTTCCCATCAGTTCATGCCATTCGTCTACTGCCAGTACCTGCAGGTTTCTGAAGACTTCCGGATAACCTTTCTGCGCGAGCAGGAGATGCAGACTTTCGGGAGTAATGATGAGAATCTCGGGCATATTCCTTTTCTGCCGCTGCCTTTCATTTACATCGGTATCACCATTTCTGATACCGACCTTCCAGTTCATGCCAAGATCCGCCATCACTTCTTCCATTGCGCGGCCAATGTCTTTTGCAAGCGCGCGCAAAGGCGCAATCCATAAAAGCTGCAAGCCGTTTTTTTGTTTCGTGCTGTATGAATCCGGATTTTTGTTGATGAAATCAATCACGGTGCCTAAAAAAACCGAAAATGTCTTTCCGCATCCGGTTGGTGCATTCACCAATCCGCTGCTGCCATTGAGGATTTCCTGCCAGGTATCTTTTTGAAAAAGAAAAGGCTGATGCCCTTTCGATGCAAGCCAGTCGGTGATAACTTTGTATCCTATTGTTTTTTCTAATTTCAATATTTTCCCCTCTTATAATTTTTTGAGGTATTCAATCACTGCCTTGCGTTCGGCTGCACTCAGCTTATCTCCAAAATAGTGTCCATAATTTCCATACCCGGGGAGCGTAGTATTGTATACGGTGTTGCCCGAGGCTGAATCCCGGACGGAATGCTTCCAGCCAAGTTTCTCGTAGTCATATTGCGGGTCATCAAAATCCCGCTTCCAGTATTTGGGTCTCGACTTGCTATTGAGCACCGCGTCAATCGTGGGTACCGAACCATTGTGAAGATAGGGCGCTGTAACCCACACCCCATCGAGTGGAGGAGCGATGTATCCGTTGAATGGCTCGAGCCGTGCAGGATGATCGCCCATGGCAAACCAGCTGCTGTTGAACCAGTTTACAAATTGCGGATTCTGATAATTGCTTTTAAAAAGGAATGAATCCGTTTTTATGATCGAAGATGGAATCAGCAGATTGGGATATGTTTCGGTGGTGCCATATGTACCGTGGCATTTTGAACAACTTTTGGTAAAAATGGCAGCGCCCTGACCCGACAATGATTTATCGATGCTTTTTGGGTAGGCTGGCGGTTCAATAGAATTTATATAGGCAAGTACATCGCTGATGCGACTGTCCACTTCTCTCGACTCAGCAGTATCATTCACAGTAAGAAGGTTGGACGCCATTAAAAATCTTCCGAAATCTCCGCGGCCAAAGCCGTTGTAGAACATAGCATTTTTTTTCTTCAGCTGCCACCAGGCAGGCACATCGCTGGGTATGACCTCTTTCGGAATTTCAAGATAAGGCTTGTCACGCCATTTGAAAGTGACCGGATCCCTGTGTGCGGCAAGTACCCCCGCCAGCCTGTCGGCAGAGTTGACTCCCCTGACAGCAGTGGTGAGGTACGGTCCGATCGCTCTGGCTACCTGGATAAATGATTTTGTTGCCTCGTATTTGGCTGGGGAGCCGCGCTTCAGCAAATTTTCAAGCATGGTGTATGCTTGCGGATTGAGCTTTTGTCCCATCGTAAAGTCTGCAAAAGAATTCCCCATGCCCACATACAATTTTCCATCGAATACCTGTGCATGACATTGCATGCAGTTTGGGGCAACCAGGTTTTCACCGTTGTCTGCTTTTACAAGCGTAAACTCGTGACTGATATTTGCATTGAGACCTGTGCGGCCGAGATAATTTGTATTGTTTTTGCCGGTTGCAAGTTGGAAAAAATCATAAGGCAGACCGCCTTTGACATAATCACCGGTGGTGAGATATTCATAACCGGCTTTTGCATCACCGGTTCGTTGTTCGCTGGGTGGAATGAAAACCGGTTTATCCGGTTCGGCAAGATTTCTACTGTTTTGATCCTTTGATGTATGCGCCGAGTAAATGAAAAAACAGGCACACAAAAACCCTAAAATCCCAACTTTTTTCATGCGGTAAATTTACGATTTCTGCAACCAATGGCCTGTTAATCCTTTCCGTAAACGGCCAACATTTCCTTTAAATCTTCTATCGTATTTATTTCATCTATATGTTTGTCTTTACGCCAACGGCTAATCCGCGGAAACCGAAGCGCCACCCCGGATTTATGGCGCTTGCTCGCAGCAATTCCTTCAAATGCCACTTCAAATACGAGTTCGGGTTTTACGGTTCTGACCGGACCAAATTTTTCCAGTGAATTTCGTTTTACAAAGGAGTCGACCTCATTAAATTCTTTGTCGGTCAGACCCGAATAAGCTTTTGTAAAAGTCACCAGCTTGTCGCCATCTTTCACTGCGAATGTAAAGTCGGTGTAAAGATTGCTTCTTCTGCCATGACCTTTCTGTGCATATACCATTACACAATCAATGACAAGCGGATCAATTTTCCATTTCCACCAATCACCTCGTTTTCTTCCCACCTGGTAAGTGGATGATTTTCTTTTCAGCATCAACCCTTCGGCGCCCATGGTTCTCGATTCTTTCCTTATTTCAGTGAGCTGATCCCATGCATCGAATATTATCACGGGAGAAATATGTACTGAAGGCAGATGACTGTTGCTGATCAGCTCATCCAGTTTTTTTCGTCTTTCATCAAGCGACCGCTCGCGCCAGTCTTCGCCGGCATATTCGAGCAGGTCATAGGCGAAAAATGCAACCGGTGCATCGCTGAGTTGTTTTTTTGTCACGTTCTTTCTTCCGATTCTTGTCTGCAGCAGTGCAAAGGGCAGTGGCTTCCCATCTTTGGATGGCATGATTTCTCCGTCCAGCGCCGTTCCTTCCGGCAGTGCATCTTTGAGAAGGGCATATTCAGGAAATTTTTCTGTCATCAGTTCTTCTCCTCTGCTCCATACAAAAAGCTCGTTGTTTCTTTTTATGATTTGTCCCCTGATGCCATCCCATTTCCATTCTGCCTGCCACCCGGCCGGATCGCCGAGGGTGGCGGGATCGGTTTCCACTGCATAAGCAAGGTAAAAGGGGTATGGTTTTGAAAAATCTGTTGTGACAGCGTCTGCGCTCAGCAGGTCGTCGAATCGGGTTGTCTGAGGATCCCAGTTGCCCGTGATGCGATGAGCAATGAGGCTCGGATCAAGATTTACGGTTTTCGCGAGTGCGTTCACCATCATCTTTTGCGAAACGCCGATTCTGAAACTGCCGGTAATGAGTTTGTTGAAAACAAAGCGTTCGGATTTTGTCATGCTGTCCCACGCATCGAGAATAAAATTTTTTCTCGTCT
The DNA here is from genome assembly GCA_014379785.1 of Chitinophagaceae bacterium. Taxonomy (GTDB): domain Bacteria; phylum Bacteroidota; class Bacteroidia; order Chitinophagales; family Chitinophagaceae; genus JACMLD01. The sequence goes on along the minus strand of JACMLD010000482.1, from coordinate 12,639 downwards.
GCTCGGCTTCTTTTTCAATCCGTATAAATGTTTCCAGGTAATAGTGAAGGGGGTGGGAAGCTTCTGTGGTAGCGGCTTCCGGCAAGAGCAGCGAGATGGTTTCACCCAGGTCTCCTACTGTATGGTAGCATTCGTCGAGAAGCCATGCAGGGAGGCCGACGAGTTCATTGCACCAGGTGAGTAACTGGGTCGAGTTGACAATCCGTTTTGGTCTGCGGCCGCTGAATATAGCGATCACCCAAACTTTATCTTTGTCATCGGCCTCAGAAAAATAGGCCGATAAAGCATCCAGTTTGTCGTTTGTTTTTGTGGACCCGCCAAGCACATCAACCAGTTCCGCGAATTGTTTCATGCGGGAAAATTTTATTCGGTCACCAATGTTTCTTTTTCTTCTTCCTGACCGTATTCGGTTTTTACTTCAGCCGCTTCTATACCATTTTCATTTAGGTATCTGCTGAATGCAGATTGAAATCCATGTGTTACAAAAACCTTCGAAGCACCTGTTCCTTTTACTGCTTCGATCAATCCATCCCAGTCTGCGTGGTCGCTCAAAGCAAAACCTGCATCAGCATTTGACCGCCTGCGACTTCCCCGCACCTGCATCCATCCGCTGCAAATACCCACACTGTACGGTGAAAATCTTTTCATCCATGGTGTACCTTCTGCACTGGGTGGTGCAATGACTACGTTTCCCGGAAATTTTTCTTTCGGAATATCAGGTGTTACCCGCACGACATCCGGCAATGCCCATCCAGCTTTTGTAAGTGTTTCATGTGCGTTCCATACAGCGCCGTGCACATAGATTGTTTCACAGGAACCCGGAAGACATTGAAGCAAACGCTGTGCCTTCCCAAAGCTGTATGCTATCAGGACTGCCGTTTTCTTTTCTTCCCTGCAATGGGCGACGAAATCGAGCACGTCCTGAAAAATTTCCTGCTGTGGTTTCCATTTATAGATGGGAAGTCCGAAGGTAGATTCGGTAATAAACGTATCGCATTTTACCGGTTCAAATTTTCCACTCAATCCGTCGTCTTCTGTTTTATAATCTCCGCTTATCACCCACACTTCACCGTTATGTTCGATTCGGATCTGGGAGGAGCCGATCATATGTCCGGCGGGGTGGAGAGATACCTTGATGCCGTTGACAAATACGGTTTCTTCCCATTCTGCGGTCTGGTAATGATTGTCCCCCAAACGCAGCTGGAGTAGTGGTTTTGAATGAGTATGGCACAGGTAAGATGTAGAGCCTGGTCTGGCATGGTCGCTGTGTGCATGCGTTATTACAGCTTTTGCAACCGGCTTCCATGGGTCTATATAAAAATCCCCCGCGGAGCAGTAGAGTCCCTTGTCTGTAAAATCGATGAGTGGCATGAATGCGTTAACAGTGGAAAGTGAGAATAGTTGAAAGTAAAGAGGGAAGCAAGTTGAAAGGTAAAAGTAGGAAGTGGGAAGTTGGTAGTTAGCAGCTGAAAGTTGATAGTTTGCAGGGGCACGCTGATGTGAGCCGTCTCCCAGAAGCCGAGGGGTCCCCGGCCTGCATCTCCAAACTATCTACTTCCCTACTTTTCACTTTCACCTTTTCCCTTTCACCTTTCCCCTTTGCCCTTTTAACTTTCAACCAGTCAATAAACTCCCTTCACAACCCCATCCTGCTTCTTGACAAAATAAAGCTTCTTATTCTCGAAGTAGTCAAGCGTCATGGTTTGCTTATTGAGCACAGGCTGAATATCGAAATCAGTAAACACCTTGAACTTTTTCTCGCCAATGCTGGAGCCGAGGTTGCTCTTTTTTTCTGTCAGCAATTTTCCAAAACGATAAAGGCACTCATAGCCGCGAAACACCATATCGCTCGGTCTCGCAAAAAGCACATCGCGGAAATAGTTGTTGATAGAAATGCTTAGTTTATCTGTCTGAGCATTATAAAAAGGTGTAGAATACAAAATATCCTGACCTCTGAATTCTTTTTTGTGAAAATCGGTTATGCCATCCCATGTAGGCATACCAACCAGAATGGTAGGGTAGGTTTTTGCTGTCAATGCCAGCTGCTGCGCAATTTTCTTTCCATACATTTCATCGAGACTTCCTGATATAACAATATGCAGCCGGTTGCTGTCGAGCAGTTTTGTCAGATTCTCTGCGCTGTTGTCTTCGTAAGGAACATATTTGATTCGGAGCTTAACACCCGCCATCGACTTTTCATAATCGCTGATATATTGTTTCAGCCGATCTTCCTGCGGACCTTTTTTTGCAAGATAAATGATGGGAGATGTGGCGTAATTCTTCTGAAGAAAACGATACAGACCCTCGCAATGCGTTTTCAGTGTGGTATTGAGTAACACAAGGGAAGCATTGCCAGTAATACCAGCATCGTTTGGCAGATTCGCATTGATAAATGGAATATTATTTCGCAGCGCAGCCGATGCCAGCAATCTCGACTCCGCGGGAGTGACATGCCCGATCATGAGACCGGTATGCTGTGACTCCGCCTGGCTGATCTGTTGCTGCAAAGTCTGCGTGGCAGAACGTGTATCATAGATATAGACGTCAAGCTGCACTTTTTCATTTTTCAATGAATCCAGCGCCAGCTGCACACCTTCATAAAACTCAAGACCGGGATTGATAAATTTTGGGAACTGTTTGCCGTATTTGTATTCACCCGTTGGACTAAACGCTGAATCCAGGTAAAGTGGAGTAAAAACAGCCACTACATTTCTTCGCATCGCTGTGTCTGCCTGCGCATTTACGGCCATAGGAAAATAAGCAAGCAAAATCGCCGTCAGGAGAGCAAAAAACGAAATGTCTTTTTTCATAATTATTAAACCATTTACTCCCACTCAATCGTCGCCGGCGGTTTACTGCTGATGTCATATACCACCCGGTTTATCCCTCTCACGTTATTGATGATCTCATTGGATACATGAGCCAGAAACTCGTATGGAAGATGTGCCCAATCTGCCGTCATTCCGTCTACACTGGTTACCGCCCGCAGGGCAACGGTAAACTCATATGTCCGCTCGTCGCCCATCACTCCAACACTTTTCACAGGCAATAAGATGGCGCCTGCCTGCCATACAGTTGCATAGAGATTGTGCTCCTTCAACGCTTTAACATAAATATCATCTGCCCTCTGCAACAAATCCACCTTGTCGGGTGTGATATCGCCCAGAATCCTGATGGCCAGTCCCGGTCCGGGAAAAGGATGCCGGCTCAGCATCGTAGCCGGAATGCCCAGTTCAGCGCCAACCCTTCTTACCTCATCTTTGAAAAGAGACCGCAAAGGCTCCACCAGGTCAAGATGCATCGTAGCCGGCAATCCGCCTACATTATGGTGCGACTTGATCGTAACGGATGGACCATGAACCGACATGCTTTCAATGACATCCGGATAGATGGTTCCTTGTCCAAGGAGCCCGATACCCTCAATCTTTTTTGCTTCTTCCTGAAATACATCTATAAAAAGCCTGCCGATGGTTTTTCTTTTTTCTTCAGGGTCCGATTTTCCGGCAAGCTCCCGGTAAAACATTTCTTTGGCATCGATTCCTTTTACATTCAGACCGATCTGACGATATGTTTCCAGCACCTGCTCAAACTCATCTTTTCTCAAAACCCCGTTGTCAACAAAAATCCCGTACAGGTTTTTGCCGATTGCGCGGTCAATCAGGGTGGCAGCCACCGTGGAATCCACGCCGCCGCTCAGCGCCATGATCACTTTTCTGTCGCCGATCTTGTTTTTTAATGCCGTTACTGTGTCAGTGATAAAATGTGCAGGTGTCCAATCCTGGCTGCAACCGCAAATATTTACCAGGAAGTTTTTGAGAATTTTTTTTCCTTCCGTGGAATGGTATACTTCCGGATGAAACTGCACGCAATAAAGCGGCTGCTCCGTTTCATTTTTTTTAAATGCCGCGTAAGGAATGCTTTCAGTGGTGGCAAGCACTTCAAAACCCGCGGGTAAATCAAGCACTGAGTCGCTGTGACTCATCCAGACCTGCGATTGATCCAACACTCCGGCGAGCAGGTCTTCCGACTTGCTGATATGCAGCTTTGCCCGGCCATATTCTCTTTTATTGCTTTTTGCTACCTGTCCGCCGTATTGTTTGGCGGTCATCTGTGCACCGTAGCATACGCCCAGCACCGGCAACCTGAGATTCAATGCATGAACATCAACTTCTGGGGCATTTGCTTCGTTCACACTAAATGGTGAACCGGAAAGGATAACACCTTTCAGAGAGGGGTCAAAATCAACAGGCTTATTAAAGGGGACAATCTCACAGTAAACATTCGCTTCACGTACGGCCCGGGCTATCAATTGGGTATACTGAGACCCAAAATCGAGAATTAAAATCTTTTCCGTCATGGTGCTGCGAAGGTAAGAAATCTATGTAACCTCCGGAGACGATCCGGCGTCATACTGATATTCCATTTTAAATTTTGATTGAAATATTGAATCTTTAGGCCCCCAAATACACCATTAACATGAGAAATCTATTAGTAATTCTTTCTGTAATCATACTCGCGGGCACTTCCTGCCGGTTTGTCGGAGGTAAACGCATCAAAGGAAACGGAAATATAAAAAGCAAGGAACACAGTGTTTCCAGCTTTAAAAATGTAGACGTTTCCGGCGCAGTCGACGTATATGTGAGCCAGGGCCCGCTTGCTCCGGTAAAAATTGAAACCGATGAAAATCTGCTTCAATACATAGAAGTGATCCAGGAAGGCGATAAGATAATTGTACGTACGAAGAAAGGATACAATGCCAGGTCCACACAAGGCATAAAAGCCTATGTCACTTCCCCTCTTTACAATCATATTGATGTGTCGGGAGCCTGCAACATCATCGGACAAAACAAAATCACCAATGCCGAAGACCTGAGCCTGGAAGTAAGCGGTGCAGGTGATATACGCATGGACCTGAACGCACCTTCGGTAAGAGCCGAAGTATCCGGCAGTGGTTCAGTTGAACTGAAAGGTGATACCAAATCATTTGACCTCGAGTTAACGGGTGCCGGCAAAGCAAAATGCTTTGATCTGCGCGCAGAAAACGTGAAAGTGGATATTTCAGGCGCGGGGGATGCCGATGTTTTTGCCAGTGTGAAGCTCAGTGCAGATGTCAGCGGCGCGGGCACCATTGTTTACAAGGGCGGGGCCACCAACGTGAGCCAGCATGTAAGCGGTGCGGGCAGTGTTAAAAAATCAGATTAAACCTCCAATATGAAACAATTACTTTTTGTTTTAATCGCGGCAATGCTTTTTTCATCCTGCGATGTGGTAATGCAGCACAATGAACGTGTAAAAGGCAATGGCAACCTCGCAAAAACAACCCGGTCAATAAATGGATTCACTGGTATCGACAACCGGGGTTCGATTGACGTTGTGATTTCGCAGGGGGACTTCAAAATTGAAGTCGAAGCCGAGGAAAACCTCATGGAGTACATTGAAACAGAAGTTCGCAACGGGGTGCTGGAAGTGAGTTTCCAGGACAATATCAATATCTCTACCCATCAGGATGTGGTGGTATATGTGACTGCACCAACATTGAATTCTGTTACTACCAACGGCTCCGGCGATATCAAAACGGAAGGAAAAATAAAATCTTCGGAACCTGTCACTGTGTATGTAAGCGGCAGCGGAAACATAAATGTTGATCTGAATGCACCTTCGGTGAAAACAGAGATACACGGCAGTGGAAATATCACCATCGCCGGTGAGACAAAAGATCTTGAATCTGACGTACACGGAAGCGGTGATATACGTGCATATGAGTTAAAGGCAGAGAATGTAAAATCCGGAGTGCATGGCAGTGGAAACACGGATGTTTTTGCCAGTGTCAGTATAGATGCATCCATCTCCGGCAGTGGTAATGTGAAATACAAAGGCTCGCCAAAAACGGTGAACAGTAAAAAGAATGGAAGTGGTGAGGTCCGGAATGTAGACTGATTACAGATTAATATAGCGGACGGTCACCCATACATCGCGGTTCCGCCCTTTGTCATCCGTGCAGGATATTTTGACAGGACCCTCTGTAGGCATAAAAAATACCGGGGTCTGTGGTGTAGATGATTTGATGAATTTGTTGTTGACATACCAGAACACCTTGCCTACATCATTGCCTGCTTTGCATCGCAGCTGAACGGGTTCCGGATTTGTTTTACTCAACAGATATTCCGAACCATTCGAGGGCGAAATGATCATCGGTCCACCCTCTCTGAAAATATTTTCGCAGTCGGGATTGTGCACAGGAATGTGAACATAGCTGACCCTGTTGTCATCCATCCACGCCTGCATATCCGGGGAAATCGCTTTGTAGATTTTCTTTTTGTATCCGTTTGGAGGAACACAGCTCATGCAATACGAAATTTTCTCATCGGCACTTACCATGGTCTCCTGCCGGTTGGCGCACTGCTTTGTGCCGGACACCAGTGGAATAAAATAGTCCGTAACCACTGAAGTGCATTCCTCTGCGGGCAGCAGCCCTGTCTCCGAACAAACTTTTCTGATCTGGCAATCTGTGGGCTGTCCGAACCATTCCTGGTCGGGATCATAATCTATCGTATTGAAAATCTTAAAGAGGAGTGGAGTGGCGATGTTCGCACCACTGAGTTCTGGAATACCCTGTGCAGAAAAATTCCCCACCCATACGCCAATCGTGTATTGTTTGTTGTAGCCTATGCTCCATGCATCGCGTCTGCCATATGAGGTACCTGTCTTCCAGGCAATTTTCGGCATGTGTTCCGTACTGTGCCAGTTGAGCGGGAAATCCGGCCGGTTGACTTTTGACAGCACCTCGGTAATCATAAAATTTGATGCCGGGGAAAGAATCCTTTTCCCCGTACTGACCTTTTCATCAGCCCGATATACCGGTGATGTATAAACGCCGTCATTCGCAAAGCTGCTATACAGACCGGTCAGTTCTTCCAGGCTCGCTCCGCAACCGCCGAGTATCAGGGACAGGCCGAGTTTCTGCTCGTCTTTTTTTATCTGTTGAAAGTTACAGGTGGCAAGAGCAGCCACCATCCGGTCTTTTCCAAGCTGCGTCAATCCTTTTACCGCCGGAATATTGAGTGAATGATCCAGCGCATATTCCATGGTGACATAACCATTGAATTTTCTATCATAGTTTTCGGGTGCGTATCCCCGGTAGTTTACCGCCACATCTGTAATGACCATCTTTGGCGTCACCAGTCCATTGTCTATGCAAAGTCCATACAACAAAGGTTTGAGCGTACTACCGGGCTGCCGGACCGCCGCGGCGCCATTCACCTGCCCGCCGTCGGTTGTGTCGTAGAAATCCGCAGAACCAATATAGGTGATGACCTTGTGTGATCGGTTGTCGATGATGACGACTGCGGCATTTCGGATATTCATTGTCCGTAGAGTTCTTATATAGTCCTGCACAAGCACTTCTGTTTTTGTTTGCTTGTTCATATCAATATGAGTGGGAATGATATCGCTGCCGCGATTTTTCAGATATCCCGCCAGGTGAGGAATAAATTTGGGAACCCTGCCGCGAACGGCCGTCAACGGCTCATTGAGGGCATCTTCAATTTCTTTCTGTGTAAAAAGTTTTTCTTGGGCGAATTTTCTCAGCCAACGGTTACGCTCTTTTACTATAAGATCATTGTTTTTGCCAATGACCAGCGATGATGGCCTGTTTGGAATGATCGATAGTGCCGTAATCTCTGCGAGAGACAAATGATCCGGACTTTTATCGAAATACAATATCGAAGCCGATTTAACTCCTTCAATATTTCCGCCGTAAGGAATATGATTCAGATACAGCTGCAGGATCTCATCCTTACTGTATCTCCATTCCAGTTGCAAAGCCCTGAAAATCTCGACAACCTTTGCACCATATGTCCTCCGTCTTGGCTCAAGTGATCTCGCCACCTGCATCGTGATGGTCGATGCACCCGAGGTCCTTTTCATACGGAAAATATTGTTCCCAATGGCGCGGGCAATCGAAAGCGGATTTACGCCGGGGTGCGAATAAAAATAGCGATCCTCTTTCCTGATCAGTGTTTTTTTCAACAATGGAGAAATTTCTTCCAGCTTTGTTTTCATTCTCCATTTTTCGTCCGGTGTCAGGTATGCATGTACAACCTCTCCCTTATTGTCTGTCACAATCGTGGAATAAGGCAGTGCGGTTGGGAGTGGAAAAATCAGATTCAGCAGAAAAAAAAGCGCCCCGCTGCATAAAACCACTATGCCCGATTTTTTCAGTATCGATTTTAGGCGAAGGCCAAAAGAAGTCATCCTTAAAAGTATCTACTTTCTCTATCCCCGGCAATGAATTTTTGCAATTAACAAATCCTTTTGCAAAGCTTTGATTTTGTATTCACCCTTTTCGTATTTTAACGGTGACAAACCTCAATCAATCCCATCTATGCGCATCGCAAAGTTCCTGACAACAACCATGATGGTTGTTATTTTTTTATCTGCCTGTAACAGAAATGCCGTTCTCCTCGATTACACAAACGCAAAAGACGAAGTCCCTCAACTTGGCAACCTGGTCTTCCGGTTTAGCCAGCCACTCGTTCACGATTCCCTGATGAATCAGTGGGACTCTACCGAATATGTAAGTTTTGAGCCAAAAATCCCCGGAAGGTTTCGCTGGGAAAGCAGCAGTGAACTGGTTTTCTCACCGTTACGGCCTTTGTCGCCCGCGACAACCTACAAAGCAAGTATCAACGACGAAGTACTGCGGTCAACAAAATTCGACAAGGTGGAAAAAGGCGCCGGCCTCAGTTTCAAGACGCCTGATCTGAAACTGGAAAATTCAAATATCACCTGGGTAATAGATGATCAGGGCAGCAGACAAGCTTTGCCACAACTTGATTTGTATTTCAACTATCCCGTTGATCCCGCCAGCCTCAAGAGCAAACTGCAGGTAACGATAGATGGGGCAGCCGCTGATTACTCGGTCAGAACAATGTCGGCCGACAATAAAATGTCGCTGAGACTGCTCAACTTTAAACTGGCCGACAAAGACTACCAGGTAGATGTAGTGCTCGGAAAAGGAGTTGTGCCGGAAGGCGGCAGTAATTCCACCACCGAAACACTTTCACTCAAATCATTTATTCCTTCTCCTTTTACGCTGACGGTAAATGACGTGTCAGCAGAGCATGATGGAACCACTGGCACCGTGACTGTAAAAACCAGCCAGCAGATAGTGGGAGAGCAGCTTTCGAATTTTGTGAAGATCAGTCCCGCTGTAAAGTTTACCACCGAAACTACCGAAGACGGCCTGTTGATCCGAAGTGAAGGATTTGACGTTACAAAAAGTTATCAGCTGATCTTCGAAAAAGGATTGCGAGGAAAAATCGGCGGCACACTCAAAGAGCAGTACCAGGGCAATGTAGCTTTCGGCAAGCTCGAACCATCCATATCTTTTACAAACAGCCGGGCCATATTTTTATCCGGACAGGGCGCGAGAAATATTGAGGTGAAACTGATCAGTGTGCCCAAGGTGAAAGTGATCGTATCAAAAATTTACGAGAGCAATATCCTGTCAGCGCAGCGACACGGCTATTATCCCAAAGAAAAAGGAAGGTCGGAGGAGGAATACTATTACAATGACAACAACGTGGGTGTGGATGGTGATGTGATTTATGAACAGGAAATTGAAACCAGTACGCTCGCACGATCCGGTGCTGGCAGACTTTTCAACTTTAATATTGCTGACAAACTCAATGATTTCAAAGGGATCTACCATATTAAAATCCGCTCCACGGATGATTACTGGGTCAGCGACAGCCGCTTTATATCAGTTTCTGACCTGGGATTGATTGCCCGGGAGGGAACAGATAAGATTTTTGTTTTTGTCAACTCAATAAAAACCGGACAGGGTGTTGCAGGTGTGAATCTCAACGCTTATGGCGCAAACAATCAGCTGATAGGAACGGGTACCAGCAATGCAGAAGGCGTGGCTGAAATAAAATATGCCAAAAATGGCTTTGCTGGTTTTAATCCTGCCATGATCATCGCCCGCTCGGAAACCGATTTCAACTTTCTTCCCTTTAACTCTACCGGTGTCTCAACCAGTCGCTTTGACGTTGGAGGCAAGCGCGTCAATCAGACTGGTCTGGATGCTTTTATCTATGCTGAAAGAGATATTTATCGCCCCGGCGAGACCGTTAATTTCTCAGTCGTGGTAAGAGATGCGGCCTGGAAAAGTCCGGGTGAGATCCCTGTAAAACTTCGATTTCTGATGCCCAATGGAAAGGAACTGAAAACCTTCCGGAAAAACCTGAATGAGCAGGGATCGGCAGACGGCAGTGTAAGCATTGCGGCTTCTGCCATCACCGGCAGCTACTCACTGGAACTATACAATGGCAATGATGTGTTGCTCGGCAACAAAAACTTTATGATCGAAGAATTTGTGCCCGACCGCATCAAAGTGACTGCAAAGCTTGATAAAGCGGCCCTGTCGCCGGGAGAAACTGCAACACTGAATGTGAATGCGGTGAATTTTTTCGGTCCGCCCGCTGCCAACAGAAACTATGAAACAGAAATTCAGGTCCGCCAAAAATCATTTGTTGCAAAAAAGTACGACCGGTTTGATTTTTCAATTTCCAATCCCGGTATCACATTCGACAAAATTGTAAACGAAGGCAAGACAGACGAAAGTGGCAACATCACAGAAAAGTTTGTCGTGAAAGATGAATATAAAAATGTCGGTATGCTGCAGGCGGTTTTTTATGCCACTGTTTTTGATGAAACTGGCAGACCGGTGAGCCGTAATGCACAGGCTGATATTTTCACCCAGCAGGTATTTTTCGGAATCGGCAATGACGGATGGGGTTATTACCCGCTCAATCAAAGTATAAAATTTCCACTTGCGGCGTTGAATAAAGGCGGACAACCCACAACTGCAACCGCTAAAATGGAAGTGATCAAGCATGAGTACCGTACGGTGCTCACAAAAAGCGGTGATTATTTCCGCTATGAGTCGCAACGCGAAGACAAGCTCGTTGCGACCTCCAGCGTAAGCATCACCGGTGACCAGGGAAGCTACTCTTTTGTGCCCCGCTCACCCGGCAATTATGAACTCAGGGTCTCGATACCTGGATCTGCCAGCTTTGTAAAAAAAGAATTTTACAGCTACGGCGGATGGTCCGACAACAGTTCTTTTGAAGTGAACAACGAAGGCAACATCGATATCGAGCTGGATCGTGCATCCTACAATTCCGGTGAAACGGCGAAAATACTTTTCAAAACGCCTTTCGATGGGAAAATGCTGGTGACATTTGAAACGGATAAGGTTGTGTCTTATCAGTATGTAAATGTTGCAAAGCGATCGGCATCTGTAGACATCAAACTGGGTGTGGAGCATCTGCCCAATGTATATGTGACGGCCACGCTCATCAAACCGCACGAAGTGAGTGATATTCCGCTTACCGTGGCGCATGGATACAAGAGTGTACGGGTGGAAGAAAAGAACAGAAAGATGAATGTAGAAATTGTGGCATCGGCAGCGGTGAGATCAAAAACGCACCAGAAAGTAAGTGTAAAAGCTGCGGCAGGTTCCTATATCACGCTGGCTGCTGTTGACAATGGTGTATTGCAGGTCAGCGATTTCAAGACGCCTTCTCCTTACGATTACTTTTATGCCGAACGTGCGCTGGCAGTGTCGGCCTATGATATTTATCCGCTGCTGTTTCCAGAGATAAGGGCAAGACTGAGCAGCACAGGTGGTGATGGTGAACTGGAGATGGACAAGCGCGTGAATCCTATGCCTAACAAAAGAATTAAAATCGTGAGTTACTGGAGCGGAACAAAAAAAGCGGATGGCTCCGGAAACGCAGCTTTTGAATTTGATGTTCCGCAGTTCAGCGGAGAGATCCGACTCATGGCAGTGGCTTACAAAGATGAAAGCTTTGGCAGCGCAGAGGCAAATATGAAGGTGGCCGATCCTTTGGTGCTGAGCACTGCACTCCCGAGATTTTTAAGTCCGGGTGATACTGTTTCGGTACCGGTGACTATCTCAAATACCACATCAAAAGCGGCTTCAGCGGTCGCAAATATTTCCGTGCAGTCGCCGGTCCAGGTTATCGGCGATAAGTCGGTGACCCTGCAAATAAATGCCAACAGCGAAGCGGTTGCCTCATTCCGTGTCTTTGCAGCACCTTCGGTAGGGGCAGGCAAGGTCTCGATCCAGGTGCAGGCTGCCGGTGAAAAATTCACTGAGGAAACAGACATTACGGTTCGCCCGCCATCCACTTTGCAAAAGCAAACCGGTTCGGGTACCATTACAAATGCCGGCAGTACAAAAGTAAACATCGGCACAAGTGATTTCATGCCGGGTTCTGATTATCACCTGGTGGTCAGCAGGTCGCCAGTACTTGAACTCGGTAATCAGTTCAGCTACCTCATCGAATATCCATACGGATGCACTGAACAAACAGTATCTGCCGCATTTCCACAACTGTATTATGGCGATCTCGCCGATATGTTCAACAGTGGAAAAGCATCAAAACTTTCTGCCAACGACAATATCATGGAAGCCATCAGGAAGATCAAACTTCGACAGCTTTTCAATGGTGCAATAACGCTATGGGATGGAGAGGGTACTGAAAACTGGTGGGTCAGTGCATATGCGGCGCATTTTCTTCTTGAAGCGCGTAAGGCAGGGTATAATGT